>CAYZKL010000162.1:1372-1862 GCA_964478855.1 uncultured Flavipsychrobacter sp. | reverse complement strand
AGTATCTCGCTTTCGGGTTTCAGCAGTTCGGGCAATATGTATTTCTCCAGGTGCAGGCCAAAGTACCTCGATGCGTCACAGGGCAGCTCATTGGGCAGGTTGTCCACCGCCATCACATCTATAATATCTTTAGTGGGCTGAAAGGGTGCGGTACGCTCCCCTGTGCTGCGGTTCACCCCATACACGGGATCCATTATTGAGCTAGACCCCATGTTTATCGGCACTGATCCGTCTTCATCACAGGTTATATCCGCTATCACGCTCAGGCGCCAGTCATTTCTTCTTATATCCTGTTTGTTGAAGAGCCTTGCTATACGCTGCTCCCAGTATATACCATTCATCAGTATATCTGCCTGGTTCACATAATTGCTGAACAGGCATTTGTATGCCTCCGGGTGCGCATGAAAATCATCGCGGTGAAAAAGGTCATTGTCCCTGCGGGCATACAGGCTCGCCCCTTTCAGGTGGGTAAACACCGGGTATTCATACT
>CAYZKL010000162.1:0-1353 GCA_964478855.1 uncultured Flavipsychrobacter sp. | reverse complement strand
CCTGTCATTACTATTTTCAGGTTCTGCATTATCAGGTGCTCATAGGCGCTTATCAGGTCTTTGTAGCTTTTCACATCGTGCGCCGCGGGCAGGTCATACAGGCCAAACTTACGCCCGTAAGTAAGGAAGCCATTATGCGCCCCTACTATACCGGCATACAGGCCAAAGCCCAGTATCCGCTGCTCATCGCTGTAGGTAAGGCACTCATAGTCTATGAGCTTTACTCGGTTTTGTATCAGGGCGTGCATCAGCCCCTGGTTGTGCGGCTGCTTCTTCTTGGTATGCGAAAAGAAAAAATATGTCTTCCCCGGTATCAGTTTATCGGCAGGCACCTCTTTTATACCCATCAGTATGTCGCAGTTGCTCAGGTCATCGGTCAGTTCTATACCTGCAGCGGCATATTCCGCATCGGTAAAGCAGCGCGATGGAGATGGCTCCACCACTATTTTCAGCGCCGGATTAGCCGCCTGTATGTGTGCGCATTGCTGCGGAGTGAACGGTACACGTTCGTCCGGCTGCTTTTTCCGTTCCCTGATCAACCCTATACGGAGCATCTTTAGTAATTTAGCACAAATATACTGCACTCATCCATGACTAACTACTTCACGCTATATGGCCTGCCTGTATCCTTTCATCCCGACCAGGCTGCCGTAAAAAGCAAATATTACGAGCTTAGCCGGCAGTACCACCCCGACAGGTTTGCACAGGCAGCCGGCAGCGAGTATGCCGAGGCGCTGCGTATGTCGGCGCTTAATAACGAGGCCTACAAGGCCCTGCGTAGTGCAGATGCCACCATGGCCTATATACTGAAGCTGAACGATCTGTTGCAGAACGACGAGAAGTACAGCCTGCCACCCGCATTCCTTATGGAGATGATGGACCTGAACGAGGCCATAAGCGAATACGAGATGGCCCCTGCCAATACCGATGCCCGCCAGATGGCTGCCAACAGCCTGAACGAGCAACTGGAAATGTGGGATGCCGCCACCCGGCAGCTGGTGCAGCGCTACGATGCCGGTGAAAAGGACGAGGCACTCTTATTACAAATAAAGGACCAGTATTTCCGCAAAAAATACCTTTTGCGTATTCAGGAAAGAATTGATAGATTTGCAGCCCGCTAAAAGGCAGATTGAGCAATCATGATGCTTTAAGACGAACTACCAGCATAAGTTGCCCAGATGGCGGAATTGGTAGACGCGCTAGACTCAAAATCTGGTTTTCGCAAGGAAGTGCAGGTTCGATTCCTGTTCTGGGCACAAAACCACCTTATTAGGTGGTTTTTTTATTTCATTAAAATCTTTATCAACATCCTTTCTTAATCACTAGATGCTTTAATAGAAAAATACCCATTTT
>CAYZKL010000161.1:0-1945 GCA_964478855.1 uncultured Flavipsychrobacter sp. | reverse complement strand
ACGCCTCTTCCGGAGACTGGTCTCCTTTTAATTCTACTATCCGTAAACGATAAGTGACTCCATCACCCGGCCTTGATGGCTGTACAGGTGTCCACTTAAATGACGGTGCATCCGTGGTACTATTGTTGGCAGGTGACAATAATGCTATTGATGGTCTACCCTTCGGATCAACATCCCTGCGAATATTAAATGAATAATACTCTGCTCTTCCCTCATTCTCTCCTATAGGCCGCTCCTGTTCGTCAAGCGCCTGTACACTCCAAACATAACTCATATCAGCGTCAGGCAACTGAAATTCCAATGGCCAAACAGTTTGGGTAATACGTTTGAAATCTTTTTCCAGTATCGGCCTGTTGGTACGGAATGCCTGGCCCGGCTCTTGTCCCGGCAGCACTTCCATCACCTGTAGCCTGTAGGTCACAATACCCGGATATGATGGTTGCACGGGTGTCCATCTTAGCCTGGGCCTCCTTACACCATTACGTGCAATAGTCTCACCCTGCCGGGGCGATATAAGCGTAGGTTGCTGGAATGCAACGATACTGAAGTACCGGCATTGGGGAGCTACCAGTGCTACACCCGTCTGCGCATCTACCATCTGCACGCACAGCCGATAATTATCATCTTTTATTTTGCCGCTCCGAACTGTGGCACTCACATCATAATTGCCATGGTATTTAACAGCAGATACAGGATAAATATCTTCAAAGAAGTACTGCACCGGGGCACCCGGATTCAGCTGCATTACAGGCATCTTGCTGATATCTGTTTCCGCGATCAGGTTGTCAGATCCGTCATACAGTTGCGTACCGATCTTATAGCTGATCGTCGATGATCCTGCATTGCCAAGAGTTATGTACGCCGTTTGTCTATGCTGCTGCCAGTCGGAAAAATACGGAGACGGATGCGGATCTACATGCAGTTGCAGCGATTGCGCACGCATATTAATACTGCCTGTTATTAAAACGATCAGTAGCAGAGCAAGTAAAATTTTATTCTGTTGCATAATGTTAGATTTTATGTTATTTGATGTTATAGAATTCATTTGAAATTGTAAAAATGAAAAATGGAAAACCTTTTATTACTTCCTCAATTCAATACAAAAGTGCGGTAACACAGAACCCTGCCATAGCGTGAACTAACGCTTTTTCATGTGTTATTTGACGGTAATTTCAGCACCGTTAAATAACGGTATCAGCATAGCCGCCGGCCTGCTGGCTTTAGAATTTATAAATTAATGACGTCCTTAAAAGATCTTCCCTGAAATTGTAGTTTGGATTGGTATTACCGGCGCTGAAATTGTTGATGGATGCGTTCAGGTTGAAACTCAGGTTCTTTCCTAGTTTCATTCTTGCTCCTGCCATGGTCAGTAATTGCGTTGATGGATTTATATTGTCTTGTAATCCTTTGGATAACGTTTCACCTACATTTATATTCAGCTTGTTTTTCCAGAAACTGTAACCGAATGTGATACCGGCGGAGTTTACTGTTATTAGTCCGGTGATCAATTTATTATCAAAGTGGCTTACCAGGATGGTTGTATTGAATGGATTGTTTGCCAAAGCCAGGTTATATGTGAACATGCCTGAATTAGCATCATTATCATTAAGGCTGCCACTTACAATATTGTAATCCCTGAATTGGTCATGCGAATAAGAGAATGAGAACAAATTGATGGTACAGCCAAGGTTCAGCGTATAGCTGGGACTGAGACCATAGGACATCGTCACCATTTCTATTCTTAAGGAATCATTTCTGACAGTATTACGGAAACCGAAGTTGGAAAAGTTGCCCGACAAATTTAAAGCCTCGGTTATCTGCGCGCTCACGTTTGCATACCCGATCACCTGTGTTGCGGTGGTTCCCCTTGCATTGGTCAGGTTATTCACCCTTTGCCCCACACCTCCTGTTATATTCAATTTGCTTTTGAACAGGGATACTCTCG
>CAYZKL010000160.1:0-2205 GCA_964478855.1 uncultured Flavipsychrobacter sp. | reverse complement strand
ATGAAAGAAGAGATTATGAAAAGGACGAAGCACTTATATAGATTAATCAATGATTTCGCTATTTATCAGCATATTTTTTCGAAGAAAAGCCGCTATTTTAGCGGCTTTCTTTATTGAGGTATGCATTACTTCTATACATTTATTTTTTTAGAAAATTGAAGCTTTGTGGAATGGGTTACTTAGTAAGCTCAGAAATACGTTGTAAATTCATTGCGGAATCCAATTCGCAGCTATAACTCATACTGTTTCCTGATGAAAGCAAACAGATTTTTAACCCTAGTTATTTTATGCCTCTTGCTTGTGCCATGCGCGCACGCAGAGTTTTATAATGCATCCCACGATATAAAGATCAGGAAAGGAAGAAGTCTTAAATACGCTGCAATAGGAACCATAAAAAAGGGAGAACCTGTAGATGTATATGAGATCAATGCCGGTTGGGGCAGGATATCCTTTAAAGACAGGGATGCATACATTCCTGTTAAACATTTGGAGGCTATTTCAGAAGAAGCGCCATCTGCACCTATAACGGAGGAAGCGACCGAAGGGAACCAAATAAATACTACCACCGTATTATCCATAGCATTTCTTTTGCTGGTCATCTACATTCTTCGTCAGGCAGATGTATTTTATCATATCGGCAGGGCATTCAGAATAGTGAAAAAACGAGATGCTGGGGATAATAATACTGCTGAAGATCTGCCGCTACTTTGGTATCAATGTAATAACTGTAGGGCTGTGGTAAAGAAACAAACACCACCTAATACCAAAGGTTGTGAAAAAGCGAAAATACATTATTGGATAAACCTTGCTGAGGTAGGAAAGGAGAGTTATTACTGCAGTGCATGTGGTATTGGCGTTAAAACGAGATCGGTTCCTGTGACCGTTGGTTGCATTAATTCTACCGAGCACAGCTGGAAGAAGCTGTCTTAATTAACTGAAAGTGAATTAAGACAATAGTAAAAGGCACTCACTGAGTGCCTTTTACTATTGTAATTTTAGAGTCTTAGCTTTCTACCTGCACGCCAAGTTCTTCAGCCAGGTCTTTCTCAACTCTCAGGTTATTGATAATGAATACCTGCCTGTCGGGTGTGTTTTTGCCCATATAATACTCAAGCAGCTTCTGTATCTGAGCATCCTGGCTTATGAGCACCGGATCCTTACGAATGTCATCTCCGATAAATTTCGCAAACTCCTCAGGGCTTATTTCTCCAAGACCTTTAAATCGAGTTATCTCTGCTTTTGAGCCGATCTCATGTATCGCACGCTGGCGTTCCTCGTCGCTATAGCAATATATGGTCTTTTGCTTATTGCGCACACGGAATAGCGGCGTCTGCAATATATATACATGGTTTCCCCGCACCAGGTCAGGGAAGAACTGGAGGAAGAACGTCATTATGAGCAGGCGTATATGCATACCGTCCACATCCGCGTCAGTGGCTATCACTATATTGTTATAGCGTAGTCCTTCCATTCCTTCTTCTATATTCAGTGCATGTTGCAGCAGGTTGAACTCCTCATTTTCGTACACTACTTTTTTAGTAAGCCCGTAGCAGTTAAGTGGCTTACCTCTCAGACTGAAGACTGCCTGGGATTCTACCTGGCGACTCTTGGTTATAGATCCGCTTGCCGAGTCTCCTTCTGTAATGAATATCGTTGACTCAAGTTGCTTCTGGCTGAATTCCTCCCGGTTTTTTGCTGGCGGGTCATCATTCAGATGTATGCGGCAATCTCTTAGTTTTTTGTTGTGCAAATTGGCTTTTTTTGCACGTTCATTGGCCAGCTTGCGTATGCCCGAAAGTTCCTTACGTTCCCGCTCGCTTTGCTCTATACGTTTTTTCAGCGCATCAGCTACAGCCGGGTTCTTGTGCAGGTAGTTATCCAGTTCTTTATTCAGAAAGTCACCAATGAACGCCTTCATTGACGGGCCATTCTCCCATACATACTGAGAACCCAGCTTGGTCTTGGTTTGCGATTCAAACACTGGCTCCTGTACTCTTACCGATACAGCAGCTGCTATGCTCTGCCTTACGTCAGATGCGTCATAGTCTTTCTTGTAAAAGTCGCGGATCGTCTTGACAAAAGTTTCACGGAATGCAGCCTGGTGTGTACCTCCTTGTGTAGTATGTTGGCCATTCACAAATGAATAGATATCTTCACCATAGTCTCCGGTATGGGTCAGTGCTATCTCTATGTCATTGCCTTTCA
>CAYZKL010000159.1:0-2220 GCA_964478855.1 uncultured Flavipsychrobacter sp. | reverse complement strand
AGTGCAAAGGTAACTGCTTATTCTCAATCCGCAAAATTTAGTTTCAATTTATTTTTTGTAAATCTGTAGCTAAACCCGCTCTGCTAAACACTTTTAAAAGAACTTCACTAACCCCGTTTTTTCATTTGGGAGTGCAAAGATAGGGATCATTTTCAGACCGCCAAACGATTTTTAGATATTTTTTATCCGCCTGCATTCATAAGCTATAGCTAGTTTCACCAAGACCCGCGCCCACAGCCGTTGCACGCATCCTCAATGCACACATATGCTATTCTATATCAACTGCTTAAAAGGAGAATGAGGAAAGAATAGTTCAGGATCAGGGCTTATCTGCCCCTATAGCATACACCATTGGCAGCTTTCCTTCCATCCCTTTTACCTGGTATTTCCCGGGCGCTACTTCTATTACATTATTGAAGCAGTTATAAGGACTATAGTCATACTCATTGAACGAAGTGACACGTAGGCCTGCATTAATAAGGCTCTGCATCACTTCTGCCAGGTCGTGGTTCCACGATATACAGTCCATAACTATAGGCGCATCCTTATCTGCATAGGTCCCATATTCCACCTCTTCTATTACCTCCTTATTGAAATAGGAAAACTTGATCTCTTTCAGATCATTATCAAACATCCACACCACAGGGTGAAACTCCGCGATCAGGAATTTACCTCCCTGTTTCATATACTGCGATACAATACCTGCCCACTTTGCCATATCAGGCAGCCAGCCTATAGTACCGTAAGATGTAAATACAATATCAAACTGTTCTTGCAACACTCCGGGCAGTTCATATATATCAGTGCACACAAATTGAGCATCCAGATTCAGTTCTTCGTTCAATGCCCGTGCTTTGTTGATTGCTTCGGTAGAGAAGTCTACACCGGTAACCTTTGCACCCATCCTTGCCAACGACAATGTATCCTGCCCAAAGTGGCACTGTAGGTGCAATATGCTCTTGCCTCGCACATCACCAAGCAATACCAGCTCTATATCATTCAAGGTAGATTTGCCTTTTATAAAAGACGCGGTATCATAAAAATCAGAATCAACGTGATGCTTTGTGCGCTCATCCCATAATTTTCTGTTTACTGCTAAGTATCCTGCCTGCTCGTTCATAGTAATAAAAATAGGATCAAAAATAATGCAACAAAAGCACATGACCCACACTCAAAAACCATCTGATAATATTTTCATATTTTTACAGCCATGACAATCAAATCGTCCATAACCCTGTTCATTCTTTATAGTTTTACTACGGGCAGTGTGCAAGCATCGCCTGCAAGGAAAAAGCTAACCAAACATTTTGAACTTCTGGAAGCTTATACTGTACGCATACAAGCAGGCAGGCCCGGGAGCCCATCAAATGTTCAAAAGCATTTCATCATTATCTGGAGATCAACATCACGCCCCGAATCTTTTTTCTGGTACGCAGAAAATGGCGGCATCCCCTGCAGAATATCAAAAGCACATAAGCTCACTAAGAGGAATGACCAGCCGCGGGGAATAGAATATACTAATGAATCCATTACCAACAGCCCGGTTCGCAAAGGCGATACACTCGATATCTTACCTCTGGCAAACAGTAAGGCTCCTATGCCATCAGGTATAGGCAACGGAAAGAAAAACAATTTATATTATAAAACTACAGGCAGCAAATGGTATTCCTGCCCTGTCTCAGGCTTTGCTGCAAAGCCTGACATTTTAATGCCCTAACACAATTTTTATGAAAAAAGTACTGCTATCCGGACTATTCTTTTGCTCATTCAGCCTCGTGCAGGCGCAACCATGGATGCCTAGAAATCATCAGGGACCTGTGAAATTTTCTGAAGCCTTGGCAAATCATAAACTGATCGAAGATCTGGAAGAATCTGAACCCGGGATACGTAACGAGGGTGAAGAGAGAGGAGAAGGGAAAGAGCACCTGTTTCAAAAATGGGAGTGGTACTGGCAACAGCACCTCGATAAGGACGGATACATGGTTCCTCCCTCCAAAACTTTGCAGGTTTGGCAGGATTACATAAAGGAAGTAAATAAAAGCAGGACCGCCGCAAAAACAACAGCAATACCTTCCAACTGGATCTTTCAGGGACCTTTCAGTTCTAACGGCGGGTATTCAGGCATTGGCCGTATCAATGTTGTAGCATTTGACCCCATTGATTCAAATATCATGTACGTAGGTAGCGCCGCGGGTAGTACGTGGAAAACCACTGATGGTG
>CAYZKL010000158.1:0-2447 GCA_964478855.1 uncultured Flavipsychrobacter sp. | reverse complement strand
AGTTACCAGCCTGCGGCGGCCCAGGCCACCTACCAGGTCGCGTACCGTTTTCACTTCCAGGAATCCGCGGTCCAGCATCCATTCATCATTATAAATCTTGGCTACATAGCGGCTGCCGTGGTCATGGAATATGAGCACCACCACATCGTCTTTCTTCAACCTGTCCTTCAGCTGGCGAAGCCCTGCTACAACGCTGCCGGCAGAGTAGCCCACAAATATCCCTTCTTCCCTTGTTATGCGGCGTGCCATCAGCGCGCCGTCCTTATCAGTTACTTTTTCAAAATGATCTATTGCGTTACGGTCGTAGTTCTCAGGCAGGAAATCTTCACCAAATCCTTCTGATATATATGGGTGTACCTCGCCCATATCCAGTTCTCCGGTATCAAACCATTTTTTCAGCAGGCTACCATAAGTGTCTATTGCCCATACCTGCACATTCGGGTTTTGCTCCTTCAGGTATTTACCGGTACCTACAATAGTACCGCCAGTGCCCGATGCTACAACAAGGTGCGTTACTTTACCTTCTGTTTGTTTCCATATTTCAGGGCCGGTCTGCTCGTAGTGTGCCTGCCTGTTGGCCAGGTTGTCATACTGGTTCACATACCAGCTGTTGGGTATTTCCTGTTGCAGGCGGCGTGCCACCTGGTAGTAGCTGCGCGGATCTTCCGGGTCCACATTGGTAGGGCATACGATCACTTCTGCACCATGTGCTTTCAGTATGTCTGCCTTTTCCTTGCTTTGTTTATCAGTGGTCGCAAATATGCATTTGTATCCCTTAATTATAGCAGCTAGGGCCAAACCCATACCGGTATTACCGCTTGTACCTTCTATAATGGTGCCGCCCGGCTTTATTTTACCTTCTTGCTCCGCTACTTCCAGCATCTTCAGGGCCATACGGTCCTTGATACTATTACCGGGATTAAAGGTCTCAACTTTTGCATACACTGTGCATGGCAGGTCGGCCACTATGCGGTTCAGACGAACGAGTGGGGTATTGCCTATAGTTTGCAGTATATTATCATAAACGCGGTCAGCCATATAGATTGGTTTTATTCTTGCGACGAAGGTAAGAATTTGGGTAGAAACATTTTGCGAAAGTAATTCAGACCCATACTTTCATAGGTGTATAATTATTCATATTTGCACGTTTTGCCTTTGCATTTCCTTCAAACATGTAAACTCATCAAATTCCCGATTGTGAAAACCCTTTTTCCCGATTTTACAAGCGATGGCGATACGGCAAGACTACTTTTGTAAAAAAATCTAAAAACACCAAAATGATCAAAAAATACTATCTACCTGTAGCAGTTATTTTAGGCGCAGCATTGTCTGTTTCTTCTTGTAAAAAGGACAAAAATGAAGGTCCTGCGGTTAAAGCTTACACAGTACCAACTACTTATGCATTCGGTAATGTAGACTATACACAGTCTACTCAGCGTGTGAAAATGGCAGTTGAACTGAGCACTTATATCAATAAAGTAAATCCGGGTTCTACTTTGGTCGCTATCGATGCAGCTGTGGTTAGCAACATGTGGAACAATTCAGGTAGTTCTTTTACAGATGCCAGCCTCAATACCGCAGGTATCAGCATTAAAGAAGTTGCGGCTTCTGATGTATACAAAGCGTATGCTGATAGTGTAATTTTATTTAATACAGGTGGCAGTGCATCACAGGGTGTTGGTGGTTTCGTTCCTCGTGGAGCCAATAAGATCGTTGTCGGTCCTACAGGTCTTGAATATACCCAGGCTTATGCCAAAGGTATCATGGGCGGCCTGTTCTTTAAGGAGGCTGTAAGGTTACTGACCAGCGTAAAATCAATGTCTGCTACCGATACTACTACTGCACAGGCTACATGGGATGCCGCTTTCGGTTACCTCGGTATACCATCTGATTATGATTCTTCTGTTGTTTATGCAAGTACTGATCCTAAAAAGCCATTGCTTTGGGGTGGTTACCTTGCAGAAAGGGGTAAGTCGATACAGGCCGGTGGTACTATCTTCTATTCTTTCCTTAAAGGCCGCGCTGCTATAGGTGGTTACGATGTTACTGTTCGTAATGCCCAGATCGATATCATACTTGACAAATGGGAACAACTGGCAGCCGCCGCTGCTTTGAACTATGTAACTGCGCCTACAGCTTCATCTGCTGTTGGTAACCTGGGTACACAGTTCCATGCTTTGTCCGAAGGTTTTGGCTTTATACATGCTCTTTAGTTCAGGGCATCTTCCAGCAAGCTTTCTGCTGCCGATTTCGAAACGCTTAACGGCATTATCCGTAAAGATTTCTATGTACTGATCAACCAACCCGGTTTTACTGATCTGGTTACTGCGCAGAACATACTGAAGACTACTTACGGTCTTTAATGGTTGCAATCGGGAACACTTTAATACAAAATTATATGTTAGAACTCCCGGATCCTTATTCGGGAGTTCTATTTTTGATTGATT
>CAYZKL010000157.1:0-2474 GCA_964478855.1 uncultured Flavipsychrobacter sp. | reverse complement strand
GTGCAGTTCTCTAATGATAGGCACACTACCCATCAGCTTCAGGTATAGCGACCACTCATTCAATATAGCGTTGATATACTCAGCTTCTACATTGTGGTTGGTAGTAATCTTTTTATTGCAGCCACAGTAGGTACATAATGACTCGCAAAATGGCAGGTGGATATACAGGCTTATTCCCTTTTGATGATTATAGTCCCTGAAATCATCCTTCACTACTTGCTCCCAATCCGATATGGTTATATGTTCTTTCCAGTTGGGCACCGTAGGGTAACTGGTATATCTTGGCACAGGCACATTATATTTCTCTAATAGGCTTAACTCGATCACAGGTAGATATTTTGGCAAAAATACCTGTGATAGCAGACCCGAAAAATGATTAAGATCATGTTTTAGTGATGTTTGAAAAAGTATTCATTTCTTTACAGCGCAATACATACTACTGCAAAACAACTTATGTCTGATAATTTTTCGATAGCGATACACGGTGGTGCCGGAACCATACTCAGAAGCACTATGACCCCTGAACTGCAACTACAGTATGAATCAGGACTGCAACAGGCAATGAATACCGGTTACGAAATACTGGCAGCTGGTGGCAGCAGCCATGAGATGGACTCATCTATCATGTATGGCAAAGGGCTGGAAGCAGGTGCTGTATGCGGGGTCAGCAATATCAAAAACCCGGTAAAACTGGCCCGTGCCATTATGGATCATAGCGAGCATGTAGTGCTATGCGGGCCGGGAGCAGAGGAGTTTGCCAGGCTGCAGCATTTGCAGTTTGAGGATAACGAATACTTCTATACCGAGCAACGATATAAACAATGGCAGCAGGCATTGCTTGAGGACAAAGTACAACTGGATCATTCTGATAAGAAGTTCGGCACAGTGGGTGCAGTCGCGCTCGACAAGCACGGCAACCTGGCCGCCTCTACCAGCACGGGCGGAATGACCAACAAGAAGTACGGCCGTATGGGCGACAGCCCGGTGATAGGCGCCGGCACCTATGCCAACAATAACACGTGCGCCATATCATGCACAGGCCATGGCGAACTGTTCATACGTAGTATAGTGGCTTACGACATATCTTGCCTTATAGAATACAAAGGCCTGTCTTTAAAAGAAGCCTGCGATATAGTAGTGCACGATAAACTGTTAAAAATAGGCGGAGAAGGTGGACTGGTAGCCATAGACAAGTATGGCAATATAGAGATGCCATTCAACAGTGAGGGAATGTACCGTGCATGCCGCAACAATACCGGACTAAATAAGGTTTTGATCTACAAAGATTAACGCTGCCCGTGCTTAGTCTTCATCATTAATGATGATCTCGGCACCCTCAAAGGTCCTTGTCTCCAGGTTATATACATCTCCCTTCGACATGATGTGGACTATGATATTTTCTACGGATATCGGCTTGCCGAATTCTATATCTGCAATATTGTTGTATTCTATATTCTTACCGTCTATGATCACTACGCTGCCTGATCCTATGGCATTGAGTTCATGGCCCTTTGATACGATAACGCCTGTATCCTCGCCCAGCCCTATGCCTATTGCGCCCGGCTGTGCTGCCACTGCCTGTGCCAGCCTGTTGAACCGGCCACGCTTATCAAAATGGGTATCAATGATCACATTGTGCATCAGGCCAAGGCCTGTAGTTATCTTTACTTCTCCCTTCAGGTTAGCTATGGCAGCATTACCTTCATAGATCATGGTATTGCTCATGGCCATGGCACCTGCACTGGTACCTGCTATCAGGAAGTTGCTTTCCTGGTAACGGTGTTTCAGCACATCCAGGAAACGGGTACCGCCGAATATAGATGACAGGCGCAACTGGTTGCCCCCGGAGAACATGATACAGTTACACGCATTCAGCCGCTCTATGTTTTCTGGTAGTGAGGCCTCTTCACGGTTGCGTATCCTCAGGTGACCCACATTCATACAGCCCAGCTTTTCAAAGGCATGAAGGTAATTCTGAGCTACTTCATCGGGTATAGATGATGCTGTTGTAACCACCTCTACACGAGGCTCTTCATCTGTTATCAGGCTTACTATATTCTTAAGAATACCTAATTCAAAAAAGTTAAGGCGGTTTCTTTGTAATATCCCTTTTTCAAGGTCTGTTCCTTTATCTTCTGCGCCGCCAACCGCTACTAAATGCCCGAGGGGATATGTCACCTGTTACTGCTGTTTTTGATAAAAAATAATGCGCAATATTAGTGATTTTCAGCCAAAGAGATATTGACCAACAACAGATATATAAAGTTCACCTGTTTATATATTTCGCTATGGCATTGTTTAGTATCTGAAAATCAGTACCTTGATAAACCAATTAATCATTCCGTATGAAGATACTTGATATAAAGACCATGGCCGGACCAAATTACTGGTCCATAAACAGGCATAAACTGGTAGTGATGCTGCTGGATCTGGAAGACCTGACCAACCGGCTGATGCAGCACTTGACCGGCGCC
>CAYZKL010000156.1:0-2557 GCA_964478855.1 uncultured Flavipsychrobacter sp. | reverse complement strand
GATGCACTATGCCTATCACCAGAAGGTGCTCAGGCTCTTCTTCCGCAATCGTACCCTGGTCGATTATACACTTTATTAAACAACAATACCAGCCTCAATTGCTGGTATCTGTATAAGTCGGTAGTCCGTTTTTAATTTTTAATTCTCCCTTTTCACTTATCAATAATCTATCGTAGCCGATATTCCCCTGTCTATCAGGCCTTCGGCCTGCGGGCGCAGTTCGTCAAAGCTGCCCTTCTTTACACCGCATTTGCCCTTATGGTGAATGATGAGTGCGCATTGCTCAGCCTGTATGCTCTCATGGCCGCATATATCCACCAGCGATTCTATCACCCAGTCAAATGTGTTTACATCGTCATTCCATACGATCAGGTTGTGCAGCGCGTCCTCTATTACGTCCGTATCGCTTTGTTCCTGTGTTTGCCATTGTATCCCCGGCAAATATTCATGTCCACTGTTCATATTGCAAAAATAAGAAAGAAGTTGAATTGAAAAAAGCTATGGCCAAAAAATCTTATTCCAGCGTCAGTATCACCTTGCTGCCTGCTGTTACCTGGTTAGGTGCGCCGGTGCTGTCATAGTCTCTCGGGTACTGGTCCAGTACTATAGCGTTGGCAGTGTCTATCTCCGTCCTCTGGCTGTTCGATACTATGGAGATCTGCAGTCGGTAGTCGCTCAGTATTAACAGGGCATCGCTCAGGTTCAGCGCCATCACATCAGGCATATCATAGGTTTTGCTGCCGGCGCGTGTGCTTATTACCAGGGTTATCCTGCTGCCCTGCGGTATCATTTCGCCGGGCCTTACGGGTGCGCCCTTGTAGCGCTGTTCCAGTATGCTGCCGCTGGCTATGTCTGCTTTATACAGGGTATCTCCAAGCAGCAGTTTGCTGTTGCGCAGCAGCATCTTTGCACTGCCAAACGACAGGTTCACCAGGTTAGGCATAGGTATCTTTGATGGCTTCACCATGTTCACCGTCAGGAATATGGTGCGCCCGTCCTTTACTATGGCTCCGCTGTCGGGCACCTGCCTCAGCACCATAAATGGCCTTACGGCGGGGTCGTAGGCAGAGTCCACATGCACTGCAAAGCCCATTTTCTTCAGGGCAGCTACAGCAGCGGTGGCTTGCCGATCTTTTACCTTGGGTACCCGTACTTCTATGCCGTGGTGTGTTATATTGTGCAGTGCCGCAAAGAACAGTACATACAGCACCCCGCACAGCAGCAGCACTATGCCCAGGTTCAGTAAAAAAGAATTGCGGATGTACTGTTTCATATATGGCTACACCAATGTTATTGCTGCAGGGTGTTAGTGGTATGCTTTTCAGGTATTTGCCTCAGGTATGCTTCCCAGTCTTCCAGGGTAGCGCCCTTCAGCACCCTCGGGAATTTGTTCATCGCACCTTCCTTGCCTTTGGCACGCATATAGTCCAGGAAGGTGTTTGCCGGTAATATGGTTACAAACAGTTCTTTCAGTGCCGATGTGCGTTCCACTTCGTAATCGTCATTCAGCATACACAGTGCCTGGTCCAGCAGGGTTTTCAGTTGTTCCGGGTCCACGTCTGTATTGTCGCAGCCTATGTACCACCTGTGGGCAAACAGGTTATCGTATTTCAGTCCTGCCACTGCAAACTCCCGTATCGTTATGTTCAGCTTCCTCGATACCATTTCCACTGCCTTGTTCATATTGTCCACAGACATATGCTCACCACACAGGCTCAGGAACTGCTTGGTCCGGCCCACTATTGCTATCTCATGCTCTTTTGCATTGGTAAACCGCAGCACATCACCTATTATGTAGCGCCATGCGCCCGAGCAGGTACTCAGTACCACTGCATACTCCACACCCTCCTGCACCTCGTGTACCATATAGGTCTTTGGGTTAGGTTTTGGGTTGCCGTCCTCGTCAAAGTTATCTTCGTTATATGGTATGAACTCGTAAAATATACCCACGTTCAGTACCAGCTTTATACCCGCACCCGGCCTTGCCTGGAAGCCAAACGAACCTTCCGATGCCATATAGGTCTCTAAGAAGGTTACCGGCTTGCCCCACAGCTTTTTAAAGCTTTCCCGGTATGGCTCTACCGATACCCCGCCATGTATATACACGCTCAGGTTCGGCCATATATCATGTATGTTCTTTACGCCGTAGTGGTTGATCACCCGCTCCAGCACTATCTGCACCCATGCAGGTACGCCACAAACTATTCCCACATCCCACTGGTCGGCCTTTTCCACTATCAGCTTTATGCGCTCTTCCCACTTCTGCCTTTTCGATATCCGTTGCCCCGGCTTGTATAGCAGCGACGACATCCACCTGGGCATGTTTTTGGCACTGATTCCGCTCATGTCACCTTCGTAGTATTCGCCTTTTTCAAACAGGGTAGTAGTGCCGCCCAGCATCAGAATCCCTTTTTCAAACGCCACAGGGCGTATCCTGAAATTGGCCATGCTGTATAGCTGTTTGAATCCTACTTTCTTTATAGACTTGATCATATCCTGGGTAACAGGTATATGCTTGCTTGCCGATTCTGATGTGCCGGAGCTCAGCGCAAAGTAC
>CAYZKL010000155.1:0-2568 GCA_964478855.1 uncultured Flavipsychrobacter sp. | reverse complement strand
GCATTTGATCTACAATAGCAAACTGCGCTTTGCCGTCGCACATTGTAATTTCGGGTTAAGGGGCTCAGAGTCGGATCTGGATGAGGACCTGGTTAGGGCCTGGTGCAGCGAGCATGGGATTACATTTCACCGCACAAAATTCGATACGAAGATCAAAGCTGCAGAATGGAAAACCGGTACGCAGGAAACGGCGAGGATATTGCGCTACGAATGGTTTGAACAGTTAAGGAAGGAATTTCAGTATGGGAAGATCGTTACTGCTCACCATGCTAATGATAATGTGGAAACATTGATGATCAATCTGTTCAAAGGTACAGGCATCAGTGGCTTGCATGGTATTTTGCCGAAGAATGGCAATATAATTCGCCCGTTGCTTTTCGCCGAAAAAGAACTGATAAAGACATATTCTTTAGAGCATGAGGTAAATTTTAGGGAAGATGCTTCTAATGCCACAGATGATTACTTAAGAAACGCAGTACGCCATAATATTGTTCCTATTGTACAGCAGTTGTTCCCGAATGCTGTTAATAATGTGAATGAAAGCATTACCCGATTTGGCGAGGCTGAGCAATTGTATAGAAAAGCAATAAAAGCAGAATGCAAAAAATTAATAGAACAGCGGGGTCAGGATCATTATATACCTGTTAGAAAACTACGCAACCATCAGCCACTGGCTACTATTTGTTATGAGCTGCTATTACCGTTTGGTTTTACATCAGGTCAGGTACTTGATGTAATCGGGTTATTATCTTCAGAAACAGGCCATTATGTAGCTTCACAAACGCACCGCATCATTCGCAACAGGGATTTCCTTATCATAACTTCACTGCCTGCGGAAACTGCTGACCTGATTAGCATAGAAGGAGCGCCCTGCTTAGTTGATACAGGTAAGTATCAATTTGAATTTTCAATACAGAACAAGCCTGCGAATATTCCTGTTTCTCCAGATGAAGGTTGGATCGATATGAAATATATTGAGTTCCCTATAGTGCTTCGCAAGTGGCGAACAGGGGACTATATGTACCCACTGGGTATGAAGATGAAGAAAAAAAAGGTGAGCAGATTGCTCATTGATGTTAAAACTCCGCTCCATGAAAAAGATGACATACGCATACTGGAATGTGGTAAACGTATTGCCTGGGTTTCAGGTATAAGGATTGATGAGCGCTTTAAAATTAGCGATAATACGGAAAAGGCATTGCTGATAAAAAGGCAGTTGAAATAACTATTGAGGTCGTAACAGGCTGTTTACAAAATTTACTCCGTGAGAAGAATCTAACAGAAATCCAAAGAAAAGCCCATAAAGAGAACCCCATAAATGTGCATCATGGTTCACGTTACCATGCCCCCTTTTCGACATATAGATCTCGTAAGCCAGGTAAAGTCCACCAAACATAATGGCCGGAATTCCAATTGGTATAAATAGTATTCCGAGCTTAGCCCATGGCGCATAGTAGATAAAGAAGAAGACCAGTGATGCAACTCCACCAGATGCCCCCAATGAACGATAGTAACTGTTATTTCTGTTCTTGATAAAGGAGGGTAGTGATGATACAATAATTCCGGAAAGGTAAAGTACAATGAACATAATACCTGCTCCGGTAAGTTCCTGTACAAAATACTCAGCTGTGCCACCAAGCATGTACAGCGAAAGCATGTTAAATATCAGATGATTCCAGTCTGCATGTATAAAGCCTGATGTCAGTAATCGGTAATACTCCGCAGGATTATCCATTTTCCTGGGCCAGAGGATCAGTTTATTATATAGTTCTTCGTTATTGAATGCACCAATGGATATAAGAACGGTTATAAGAATGATAATGAAAGTGAAACTCATAGTGGGGTAGCCTTTTAGCGAATGTAACAGGAATTATGGTTTGGTTGTTACAGGTCAGCGATTTATAACCAGAATTTCACACTTTTCACCCCCTCTTAAGTTATTTACACATGATGATAGGGGGAGTTGTTGAGTATACTGAATGCCCTGTACACCTGTTCAGCAACTATTAATCGCACCATCTGGTGCGGGAAAACCAGGTTTGATAAGGACCAGCATTGGTGCGATTTTGCCTTCAGGTTTTCTGAGACACCAAATGCACCACCAATAAGTATCACCAGAGTCTTCACTCCCTTATTCATACATTGTTGAAATTGCTGTGACCACTGTACCGAATTGAGCATTTTGCCGCGTTCATCCAGCAGTATCAGGTGGTGGTGTGGTTGTAATCTTTTCAGCACCAGTTCTTCTTCCATCTTTTTTGCTTTCTCTATATCTGTAGTGGCAGCTTTTTTAGGTACTTGCAGCAATACCAGTTCTACGTTGTTCCATGGTTTAGTTTTCTGAAAGTAGTACTGTATGCCTTGTTCAATAAATGGATCGTTTTCTTTTCCCAGCGACCATATTTCTACTTGCATTCTTATAGCTATTTATTGCTCAAAGGTGTGATTTAAAAATGGTTTAAAAAGTATTTGCTAAATTATACAGGCTTTCGTACTTTTGCAATCTCAAAGCAAATGGCTGCGTAGCTCAACTGAATAGAGCATCTCACTACGGATGAGAAGGTTTCA
>CAYZKL010000154.1:888-2701 GCA_964478855.1 uncultured Flavipsychrobacter sp. | reverse complement strand
CCCCTGGGCGTTTTTGTTTTTGTACCTACTGATCGTAGGGACGCTCTTACCGGCCTGCCGCAGGCAGGTTCTTTTAAATGCCTTCAACTAACGTTGAGGGCATTTTTTATTTACGAAAGTCCCACATTCTACTCCTCCACTTCTATTGCTTATCTTTAAGTTCAATTAGACCCTAGTCTTGAAGTACATCCTTATCATATTGCTGTTATCTGCTCCCTGCATCAAGCTGCAGGCGCAGGTCAATATCATTACTACAATATGTGGTAATGATACAGCGGGGTATAGTGGTGATGATGGCCCTGCCGTATTAGCTAAGCTACAATATCCTGAAGGGTTATGTCTAGACAATTTTAATAATTTATACATAGCAGATCCGGGAGACAACAGAATACGAAAAATTAATTTAGCTACAGGGGTTATCACAACTGTGGCAGGGAACGGTTCTATCGGTTTTTCAGGAGACAGTGGGCCTGCAAAAGATGCTACAGTTGGGCAGCCAGTTGATGTTTTTACTGATGCTGTGGGTAATGTATATATTGCTGATGCGTTAAATAATAGAATTCGTAAAATAACAGTTGGTACAGGTATTATCACAACAATAGCAGGAAAGAATATTTCCGGTAGCTATGGCGATGGAGGTCCCGCAACTAATGCTGCATTAAAACTGCCTTGTGGTGTCTGCATCGATAAACTAGGTAATATATTAATAGCTGATTACGATAACCATAAAGTCCGGAAGGTAGACGCTGTAACAGGCATCATAAAAACAATTGCAGGAACGGGGACTGCCGGAGGGTTTGGCAATGGTGGCCCTGCAACCAGTGCCCGATTAAACGGTCCTATACAAGTATTCACTGACACGCTCGGAAATGTGTTTATTTGCGATCAATTTAATCATGCCGTAAGAAAAGTTGATACCGCGGGTATTATTTCGGTAATTGCTGGATTTAATGGCGCCGGATATTCTGGTGATGGCGGCCCTGCTACAAATGCAAAATTAAATGAACCTGCAGGTGGCTATGTTGATCAACAACACAACATCTATGTTATTGAGTACCGAAATGGAACGATTCGCAGAATAGACGCTATAACAAATATGATCACTACAGTTGTTGGAATGGGTACTACGGGCTTTGCGGGTGATGGCACCCCTGCTACCAATGCGAAATTGAAGGCTACAGATATTTTTGCAGATAGTATTGGAACAATATATATCGCAGATATAGACAACCATAGAATACGCAAGGTATATGACCCAACGCTTGCAATAAAGCCTGTAGGCATAGTGCAAACGATAAGTATCTACCCTAACCCTGCACAGAATGAACTAACAATAGAAGGTGCACAAAATACTACAATGGTGCTGTGCGATGTGGTAGGTAAAGTGGTAATGGAAAGAAAGATAAACAGCGATAAGGAGACAATAGATATATCCACCCTGAGTAATAGTGTGTATGTGTTGCAGGTGCATGATGCTGTACACAACACACGAATTATGACCAAACTGGTGGTTGCGAGGTAGGAACGCTCAGAGTATAATATTAAGAGGGTACCTGTATGGGTACCCTCTTGCGTTTATAGAATATTGTGTTGAATTATTTTGCTCTGCGGAAGATGTAACGGGTGATGAACAGGCCGCCGTTGCTGTTGCCATTGCTGCTTTGCTGGTTGCTGCCGCTGACTACCTGCATGAGTTCCCATCCCTGCTCAGATAGCTCGTTGAGGCGGTCAACAATCACACGGTCATTATTGGCACTGTTATCGAAATTGATACCTACCATGCTGTAAAAATTCTTGAGTTCACGCTCCAGCA
>CAYZKL010000154.1:0-878 GCA_964478855.1 uncultured Flavipsychrobacter sp. | reverse complement strand
ATGCTTGAGTGCCCAGCAATTCGGCGACGCGGGTCTTGAGTTCACGCTCCAGCATCTGGCCGTTATCATCGGTGGTAAGTATGCGTGAGCGGCCCATGCCTCCGGGTACCACAGACTCGATCGCCGTGATCTGCTTGTACTGATAAGTGACCTTGGTATCGGGAGCAGGAGTGAATGATGAAAATGCTGCGGCACCTGTGAGGAGTACCAGGGCAGTAAAAAGTGTGTGGATGTGTTTTTTCATTGCGTATTTTTTTCTTACCAACGTCAAATTGTGTGCCATTTTTATGCGGGCAATCATTGGTTAATAGTTTGTTATTGAAATTTATACATAAAATATAGATTAATAGTGTATTATGAATAATAAGAGCGAATGTGAGGGATCGTAATGTATTTGTAAATGATTAGATGAGCGTAAACGGATAGCTAAAGTAATCGTTATGAGAAAAAAATATATTGAAAAAAATTACAGAAATGTCTTTTATTGTGTAGGAAACATAATATAAATGCTGAACAAAGATAAGAGGGATGGCGGACCGGGTTTTGATCCGCAACCGATGGTAGGATGGTTTGACGCAAGGCAACTGGCACAGACAGGCATACTGGCGGTAATATCATCTGTTTTTGGCTCCTTTGCCGATAAGCGGGAGATGATAGCGGCTGTAAATGATGTGCGGAACGAGGAGGATTATTCGGGCCAGGAAGAAGTATGGGTGGACTATATATCGGACATGGGTGATGGCTTTGACTCGACCTACTCAATGGCCAGCCTGGTAGCACAGGGATCGCTGGAGGTAAAAGGTGTAGCTACACCAATGCCAAAGGCAAAAGTACTGGTACTGGGAGGTGATATGGTTTACCCTACGGCAAGCAGGGAA
>CAYZKL010000153.1:0-2771 GCA_964478855.1 uncultured Flavipsychrobacter sp. | reverse complement strand
TCTTCACCGGTAATGCCGCCACCATAACCACCTTTATCCTGATTGACACCACAATCGTGGCCGCCACCACCACCGCCTGCTGCAACTACCTGGCGATTGGCAAGGAAATATGGAGCTATTCGAATATCTCATGCACCACCGCCACCTGCACCTGCATATGGGTTGTAACCCAATTCTCCGTTGCCACCTCCGTTGATACCACCTGCACCGCCTGCAGTAACAGTTGCATCAACACCACGGCCGCCTACGTTCATTTGTAATACCTGGCCGGCAGTTACTGCAAGTTCGCATTGCACACGCCCTCCGTTACCACCTACAGAGGTAGATGAAGAACTGGTGCCACCTGTAGCCCCTTTCATGTCCACCTGAAGGCCAATAACGCCAGCGCCCACTGTGTAAGAATGTACCCCGGGTACAGAAAATGTTGTTGTCTGTGCAGAGGCTCCTAATGTCCATCCACAGGCAGTTAATAACAGTAATGTTTTAAGTGTGTATTTCTTATTCATACATAAGTAATTTAAGAAGTGAAAAATAGCTACTTGTATAATTTAACTATAGGTAATATAAAATTACTTAAAATTATATAAGCGTATAGTAAAAAGTAAATATTTATTTTTAATAATGGAGGTTATTATTTTAATGATATTTTTTATGATAAAAGTCATAAGCAAATAATATAAAGTTAAAATGCCATTCCCATTCGTAATAAGGGACTAAATAAACTACTTTTGTCTCTTATACAATTTACATAGTCTTATTATATCATGAATTTCGGTAAAAGGAACAGGATAGGGTTAGGAATAGTATGCTTACTGATGTTTGCCATCACCGGCAGCCAGCCTGTATTGGCACAGGAAAGTGCAGATAAGATAGTTGGTATTGTGAATAAACGTATCATCCTACAGTCTGAAGTAGAAATACAGGTAGCGCAGATCAAACAGCAGGACCCGAATTTTCAGGATAGCATGAAGCCTGTGATACTGCAGGAAATGATGCTGCAAAAGATGCTGCAGGAGCAGGCCGAGCGTGACAGTGTAATGGTAACAGATGAAGATGTAGAAGGCCAACTGGAAAACAGGTTGCGTTATTTTATACAGTTATACGGATCAAAAGAGAAGCTGGAACAGATATCGGGTAAGACGATCTACCAGATAAAGGAAGAGAACCGTGATGGTATCAGGGACCAGATGATCTATGAAAAAATGCGTGGTACTATTGTGGAAAATGTGAAGATCACGCCCGGAGAAATAGATAATTTTTATAAGAAAATACCTGTTGACAGTTTACCATTCTTTCCGGCTACAGTGGAAGTAGGGCAGATAGTGATAGACCCTCCTGTGAACCCTGAACTGGATGCATACGCACGCCAGCGCCTGGAAGAGATACGTAAAGAAATAACAGACGGCACAAAAACATTCGAGACCAGCGCAAGTTTATATAGTGATGATCCAGGTAGCAGGGACAATGGCGGGCGCTATGACGGTATCACCCGTAACGGCCCTTGGGCACCGGAATTCATAGCAGCTACTTTCAGGTTGCAGAATAATGAAATATCGCCTGTGTTCAAGACGAAATTCGGTTATCACATTGTGCAAATGATACAGCGGAAAGGAGATGAAGCGGATGTAAGGCATATACTTATCAGGCCGGAAATGACCTCTTCTGATTTCAAGGGATCAATGTTGAAATTAGACAGTATCCGCGCCCTGCTGGTATCCGGTAAAATGACTTTCCCTGAAGCAGTAGGTAAATTCTCAACGGATGAAGGAGCAAAGCGTACCGGTGGGATGATAGCAGACCCAGCAACCGGAAATACAGAACTGGATATGACCAAACTGGATCCGGGTATGGTATTGATGCTGGACAGCCTGAAACAAGGCGATTATTCTGCGCCGCATATATTTGTTACTGATGCCCGTGAACGTTCTTGCCGTATAGTGTTCCTTAAAAGCAGAACATCACCACACAAGGCTAACCTGAGAGAAGATTACAGCAGGATACAGGAAGTAGCACTTACACAGAAAAAGCTGGCCAAAATGGCTCAATGGGTAAAAGAAAAGCAACCCGGCTTTTATATTTGGGTCGCACCGGATTTTAGGAACCATCCTATCTTCAGGTCGTGGAACTTAATGAGTATCGGTAAAAACGATAAGTAGTTATTGCAGTGTTTTGAATGCCTGACCGAGGTATTCAATTATATCACCGGCTATAAGAGCATCCTGGGATAGCTCTTTTGCGGCAATATCACCGGCGACACCGTGCAGATACACACCTAGTATAGCGGCATTGTTAGGTTCATACCCTTGCGCTATAAGCCCCGTAATAACACCTGTAAGTACATCGCCTGCACCACCAGTAGCCATGCCTGCATTACCGGTCATATTATACCAGCATTCCCCTTCGTTAGTGATCACAGCGGTATGGTGTCCCTTTAAGACAATGTTTATGTTATAACGCATAGCCTGCATACGTGCGTGGTCCACCTGTACCATCGTATTGGTGTTCTCTCCAAATAACCGGGCAAACTCCTTAGGATGCGGAGTAAGCACAGAACCGTTTGGTAGTTTGGCCAGCAATTCGGGATGCATTGCTATTATGTTCAATGCATCCGCATCAACCACTACCGGAGTTTTGCAGGCATCAATAAAGTCTGAGACGGCTACAACTGTTTTAGAATCTGTACCCAACCCGGGGCCAATGCCGATTGCCTGCATTGATCCCCACTCATTGATAACATTTAGCTCTTTATCGCCGTTAGTTCGGCACATGAC
>CAYZKL010000152.1:2981-3314 GCA_964478855.1 uncultured Flavipsychrobacter sp. | reverse complement strand
TGAATTTATCGAACATATCCTTGGTTATTTCCTCCAATACAAATCGTTCTTCAAGGCGTTCCAACTTCTTATCTACCTCCGCTAATTGCTTTTCGATGTTCTGAATATTCTCTTCTTTCTGCTCATTCGACTTATTGTATTCCACAATCATCTGCTCCTTTATGAGATACTGTATTGCCTCGTCAAATTCAAGGCAGTATTCTGACAACGTTTGAGCAAAACGTTCGTGAAGAGTATCAGCCCTCATATTGCAGTTGCAACCCTTTGTGTTGCATTTGTAATAGTACTTCTGGTTCTTGTATGCACCGGAAATGTGCGTTTTGCAGCTAATAA
>CAYZKL010000152.1:1948-2971 GCA_964478855.1 uncultured Flavipsychrobacter sp. | reverse complement strand
AAAGTACTTCGTAACAATATATCTAAGCCCTACAGTGTACTCCTTGTCGGTATTTACCATAAAGTTCATCCTCAGTCGCTTTGCCAGTGGTATATCTTCCCTAAACAATTGCATCCTCAAATTGCCCTCCATGTCAACTCGCAAGTCTGCTTTCAGAAGCATGGGCAACGTATATTGAATACCCGCACAAATAACTGCGCGCCCGTCTTTGGTGCTTTGCTGGCCGAACAGGTTGCTTTCTGATGCTGTGTGCTTTCTATATCGCCAGTCAAATCCTGTGTATGCATACAGCCATTGGTTTCTCCCTATCAATCTTCCTATATGAGTCTCGCTTTCGTAACCCTTACTCTTATTTAAACCGATACGCCACTCACTTTGTAACAGCCACCTGGTATTCGACAACATTATATCGCCATCGCTGCCATTACTCTCCACGCCGATTTGGCCACCAAGGTAAAAGCGCCTGTCATCACGATACACTTTCTTTAAGGCTTTCTTTTCATCAGGCAGCTGCGAATTGGGAGGTGTGTTCTCATACCTGAATATCCGTCCCATGCCCGACATCATATGGTAAAGTATATGACAGTGAAAATACCAATCTCCGTAGTCCTCTGAGGCATGGAATTCAATGGTGTCTGTTTCCATTGGCATTACGTCCAATACTGTTTTCAAGGGCGAAAAATCTCTCTGACCGTTAAGTACCCTGAAAAAGTGCCCATGCAGGTGCATCGGATGGCGCATCATTGAATTGTTGTAGATAACGATGCGTATGTTTTCTCCCTTTTTTATCAGAATTTTATCAGACTCGGATATTGTTTTATTGTTCATGGTCCAAACATAGCGGTTCATATTGCCCGTCAGTTCAAAAAGAAAAGTTCGCGTTGCCGCATCGGGTAAGGTGGTCTGCTTTGGGGCTTTTAACATCGAATAGCTCAATGTAACTATACTTTTATTAATATCCGTTATTTCAGGATACATTACAGTATTCATATCCATTTGCTGGAGGCTCATATTCATCCCCAT
>CAYZKL010000152.1:0-1882 GCA_964478855.1 uncultured Flavipsychrobacter sp. | reverse complement strand
GCGTTACTATTACGTCTTAGTTTTCTGAAACACCGAGATTGTATCTGTCATCCTCAACGGGCTGAACTGCTGCACCGTCAGTAGCTACTACTGTCATTTTGCCGCCAGAATATTGCACCCAGAAATATGTCGATGAACTTCCGTTTATTATTCTCAGGCGGATACTATCACCGACATTTACATTGCCGACACGGTCTTCTATTTTACCATTGACAAGCATATTGTCATAGTAAACGTCACTCACATCCATTGCCATCATTCGTTTCCATTCATTTTGCAGTTTTACGCCAAACTTGCCCTCTTTTACCGATTGTAAATAGTCCTGAGTAGCTCCTTTTCTTATAGCATACCAGTCTGTAGCATAGTGCAGGGAACGCTCTACTTGGTTGGGTGCCTCATTTGTCCAATCGCTCAGCAATACTACATGTTCCTGCATACGCTGGGGCAAAGTATCCCTAATTACTATTGCGCCGTACATACCGCTTTGTTCTTGTAGCATAGAGTGGGAGTGATACCAGTAAGTGCCGGTTTGTACTATCGGAAAGCGATAAACGTGTGTTGAGTGGCCCCTAATTGGCGCAGTTGTAAGGTAGGGAACGCCGTCCTGCTCATTAGGCAATATTAATCCATGCCAGTGTATTGACCCCTCCATGTGCATCATGTTATGCACATGTACCTCGGCAGTATCTCCTATAGTGAAGTACAATGTCGGCCCGGGTATGGAGCCATTTATTGAAATCCCCTTGGCTTTTTTCCCGTTATAAAATGTTGTGGTATCTCTTACGTACAAATGATACACCACTTTTTTGCCGGTATGCACAGATTTGTTCTTCAGGTTATCCTGCGCGTTTCCCGGGTCTGCAAAATGCAGAAGCGACATTATCAATAAATAGACTCCCTTTTTCATAATGGACTTCTTCAATTATTTGATTGTGTCAATTACCTTACCACAAGACAGCATACTCTTCCCGTAATAAGGGTTTTTAATCGCCTGCTGACTGTATTCGAGGTTAGTTTAGGTATAAGTTGTGTTGAGAGCAGAGCGAATGCATCCCGCTGCTTACCTATATCCTTCGTAGAGCAAATTTTATTGACAGGTGCCAATAACTCTTTTGCTCCCTGGAATGAATTCGTCTCCAGGTATGTCTTTAGTGCCTCAGCCTGTTTGGCAGCTTGCTGTGGATTGTCGGTGGCAAGCGCGTCTTTCACGCTATAATACATGTGCAACGTTGACGTCAATTCGCTTTTTGTTTGCGAAACTCCCTGGAGGCTTGCCAAGGCAGAAAATGCAAGGAATAGTAACTTTTTCATTTTTATTTTTTTTTTTAAGAAGTATGCTACTTGCCAACCGGGGTTTCACATACTTCTTCATTATACAAACCAGGAAATGCATTCCATTTCCTGGGATATCTCAAGTTGTTTTTTTTATTTATACAAAATTACTCTGCTTGTTAAGTTTGCTTGTTATAGAATACTGGTTATGATTTATATTATCTTGCCACTTTGACACGATTATACATTCTTCGGAACCTTGATGAATATCATAGCCAGCACTGATGATATTAATGCAACTACACCTGCAACAATAAATGCCGACTGAAAACCGCTGTTTAAAGCAGGCAAATCTTGCATTCCGGCAGCTACATCTATCTTGGTTTTGGTATTAGAGATAGCCACTATGATGGCTAAACCAAGCGCTGACCCTATCTGGTAACTGGTATTTACTAGCCCGGAAGCCAGGCCGGTTTCTTCAGGCTTTGCGCCCGACATTGATGCTATTGTGCCGGGAATATATGCCAGTGACATACCCATAGCAGCCAGCAGCGAAGGCAACAACAGGTTTCCCACAAATGTACCTTCAACAGGTGCAAGGCTAAAAATG
>CAYZKL010000151.1:3115-3414 GCA_964478855.1 uncultured Flavipsychrobacter sp. | reverse complement strand
ACTTACGGCTGATGTTCCAATTGAAAGAGGTCTCCAGCCGGGTGAGCAGCGCAGTGTTTGCGTTGCCTTTGTACAGGTGCATTACAATGGCTTCAACAGACAGGCCGGTCTTTGCAGATATTCGGCGCTCCGTACCTATGCCGCAGCCGTAGGCTAAGGCTTTGCTGCCTTCGGTAAGATTGGCGCCAAAAGTGATGCTGCTGTACAGTTTTTTGTTGCCTGTCTTGTAGGCGGCATTGAATGTCAATAATTCGTTGCCGGATATGGCGAGTGCATGGTATCCTTTCTTTACAATATTC
>CAYZKL010000151.1:0-3105 GCA_964478855.1 uncultured Flavipsychrobacter sp. | reverse complement strand
CAGTATGCCGATGCTATAGCCGCTGATGGTGTCTGCGATATTAATGAGGCCTATCTGCACGCCTTTCATATCCTTAGCAATGTTGCACACGCCGGATAACTGTACGCCTCTCATATCTCCGTGGTTGATATTGCATACACCAGCCAACTGCATACCGTTACTATTGCCATTCACCACATTGGCCACGCCGGAAATCTGCATGCCTTTCATGATAACTACTGTGTCTATAGGGCGGCCGGGGATAGTATCGTGGTTGTCGAGAATGTTGGAGACACCTGATATCTGTAGTCCCTTCATGCTGCCGCCGGCACGGCTACTAACCCCTGTGATGATAACGCCCTCTATATGGTGGCGTGTGTGACTGGCAACACCTGAGATCTGTACCCCTTTTACTGTGCCCGATACTTTGTTGGCCACACCACCTATCTGCACACCGGTAGCATTGCCGCTGACTATATTGAATATGCCGCCAACCTGTACATACTTCACATCCTTCTTGTCGATATTGAACAGGCCGCCGAGTTCGAAACCATCGACACCGGCTGAATAGCCACCCAGCAGATTGAAAGAAAACTTATTGGTAACCTGACTGCTGAGGTGGCCGTGTGTACCAATGCCGGGAATGACAGAAGCCTGTACCGGCTTGTCGGTAAAGAACTTGCCGAGGTTGGCGCTCTGCTTCCTGAGTTTTGATGAGAACAATAACTTACCGAACCATGACCGCTCCATATCATCGTACTGAGTGACGAATATATCGGGGAGGGCATGAACGGAGGGCGTGAGGGAGATGGTAAGATCCTGATCGTAACCGGCGGGCATGGAGAGCGAGGTGTCTATATAAAAACCGCCCTTGCTTACGGTGATGCCTGCTGATGTGTACCTGCCTTTATCTTTGATGCGCAGCCTGAAGTGGCCGTCATCATTGGTAAGGGTAGACGTAAGCTGCTGCCGGTCGAATACGCTGGCATCCGATATCTTTTCGCCAGTAAGGGCATCCCGCACATAACCACTGATGGTGTACCACTTTTCTTTTTCGGCAAGGTGAATGATGACGTGATTATCTATTTCCTTGTACTGGTACTGATCGCCATAGATCATATGCAAGACCTGCAGTACAGGCTTATTGGCAGCAGATATAGTAACAAGACTATCCTCGTGAAGGATAGTACTGTTGTAAGAAAATGAAAACCCCGCACGTTTGCCGATAGCTGCCAGCACTTCTTTTACGGGGCGTTTCTTAGCTTCAATAGTTACAGGCCTATCCAGCAAGGACTGAGCCATGCCGGTAGCGGTCATGGCCAGTAGTGTAATAACAGTAAAAAGGAACCTTCGGTAAATAATGGTCATTAAGTGTGTGTTTGCAGTTTTGCCAGTTTACTTTGCCAATGGGCTAAGCGTGATGGCTGAACCTTTGCGGGTAACGGTTATGTTCAACGTCTCTTTTATTACTTTAAGTATGTTGTCCAGCGGCTCATCTTTAAATGTGACCGTGAGCGGCATATCTGGAAGTGTGCTGCCCGTTATCTCAATTTGCACATTGTATGCTTCATTGAGCACTGCCACCAGCTTGCGCAGCGGTGTGGCCCTGCAAACAAATTCTTTGGTGCGGTAGTAGTTATACAGTTCGTCGGTATTATCCTCCATCTCCGGGTTGTCTTTGCCCTTTACCACGGTAGCTTTCTGGTTTGGTTTTACCTGTACCGACCGTTCTTTCTTGGCCACCTGCACAATGCCTGTTTCCACGATCACCTCGGTAACATCGGGGGATGTCTTTACATTGAACGTAGTACCCACAACCGTTACAGATGCGCTGTTGGCATCTATAATAAAGGGTTTCAACTTATCGGGCGTGATGCTGAAGAATGCCTCGCCTTTGAGTACCACGCTGCGCCTGTTGGCAGCAAACCTTGCGGGGTATGATAAAGATGAATTTTTATTGAGTATGACCACAGATCCATCGGGGAGGGTATCGGTAAGGGTGCCATTGCCGGACTGCGCCATGATGATGCGTGCATTATCGGTGCGGGTGTACATGATCCAGCCAATGCCACAGAAGAGTACGAGCATAGCGGCAATACGAACCCATGACCGTTGGAACAGCGGTACCAGTTTTGCAGTTGTCTCTTCGCCATTTTCCTCGTAGTCTGTCACACGGGCCACGTAACGATTCCAGGCCTCATTGACATTGATAGTGCTTTGAGATGCCAAAAGCCGGCTCTGATCCCATATCAGTTTGAACTGATCGAAATGCTCCTGATTTTCTTTAGCGGCACTGAGCCAGTCGGTGACCTGCTGCTGCTCTGCCTCTGTAGCTTCGCCCAGCAAGTATTTGACCAGCATATCGTCCATATTATTTTTTTCTCTGTTCACGCTATCAATTTTACAGGTTCAGCAATAAGAATATAATTGTGGGCAGGAAGTCTGCCAGTTTTGTGCGTAATATGCGCAAGGCCTTCCCCATCTGGTTCTCGACAGTCTTGACCGAAATGCCCAGGCGCCCGGCTATCTCCATATATTTCAGTTCCTCGAACCGGCTCATCTGGAATATGGTGCGGCACTGCTCGGGTAGTTCTTTCAGCGCCTTATCGAGCTGCACTTCCAGTTCCTTGAGTTTCAGCCGGTCGGTAGCATTGTTAATGTTGTCCATATGGCGGCTTTACTTTTAAATGTTTTATATAATTGAGGCTTTCATGATATACGGAGCGGTAGAGGTAGGCAGTGAAAGACTGGTTGATATCCAGGGTTTCCTTATTCTTCCATAGCTTAAAGAATACGTTCTGCACCATCTCTTCGGCCATAATATCATCTTTTACAATAGTATATGCATAGGAGTGGAGGCCTTTAAAATGTTCTTTAAAGGCGGTCTCGAATAATGCAGTACTGGCGGCATTGATGGTAATGCCTGCACGCTCTTCCATTTTTACAGATTGTAGCTGATATCCAACGTCAAATATAATTGCTTCTTCCAAAACAGCTTATTTGGTATGAAGACAACTGAGAAAGAGAATACCCCTATGCGGAACCTGGATTTCTTTTTGAGTCGTAAGTCGTAAGTCGTAAGTCGTAAGTCGTAAGTCTTAAGTAGATAGTCGTATGTAGTATGTT
>CAYZKL010000150.1:3078-3430 GCA_964478855.1 uncultured Flavipsychrobacter sp. | reverse complement strand
ATCAATTCTATGCTGATATTAATGGACAGTATTCACAAGGATTTGATGTGACCAAAGACTTGGAGCGAATAGGTGTTGTCAAACAGACCACTATGCTAGCCAGTGAAACACAAGCAATAGCCGACCACCTGAAGCAGGTGATACTGGCGCATTATAATACACCGGCAGACAAAATAAGTGACCGATTTGCAGATACACGTGATACACTTTGCTATGCCACGAATGATAACCAAAGCGCAGTGCAAGGCATGCTACAGGAGCAGGCGGACCTGGCGCTAGTGATAGGTGGGTACAATAGCAGCAATACATCGCACCTTGTAGAATTGTGTGAACTAAAATTACCGACCTATTT
>CAYZKL010000150.1:0-3068 GCA_964478855.1 uncultured Flavipsychrobacter sp. | reverse complement strand
ATCAATGATGAACATTGCCTGGTGTCTGCTGAGGAGATCAGGTATTTTGATATGCACGAACATGCTGAAAAGATAGCGATGGGTTACCTACCTGCAAACCGTCCATTACGTGTAATGATCACATCAGGAGCATCTTGCCCTGATGCACTTGTAGAGCGTGTAATAGAAAGGCTGGCATTACTTACCGGTAATGAACAGGCTGTGGCAGCGGTAGCTGAACAATGGCATTCTGCCTGACTGATATCTTATTTAGCGACTTTGTAAAACCTATATATCCTTTGAGTGGAATGGTTATCCAATGGTGCAGTGGGTAATTCTACCCGCAGGTTTACAATGATGCTTTTGTATTCTACCAGTTCCGTGTACTTGTTGCCGGGGTATTCAATACACATCCATTTTTCTTTCCCGATACGGTCATATCTTTTCATGATACTCGATACAGGTAATAACTGTTTCTGTCCGTTGCTGTCTTTGTACGTGCTTGTGGAATCAATGAAACTTTTGAATAAGGAGTAGTACTTAACACTATCATAATTCATTACGTTAGGTATCAGGCTGTCGCGGTAGTCGTAGCAAAGGAATTCAAAAGTTGTATCGCCATTCTTCTTTGGTACCGGGAAGTAGAATTCAGGTACGGTATAGAAGATCGTATCTGTAGTGAGTGTACTGCCAATCTCAAGGATAGGTACTACGCCGCCAACCTGGGCAGATGTTTCCAGTACTTTGTAATATTTACGGATAGTCAGTTCTTTAGAGCCTGTAACATTATTGGTCACCATTGTAGAATCTGAGCGAACGATCACATTTTTCAGTTCTTTCAGTTCGGTAATGTAGTTGCCGGTATAGTCGATAGCTTTCCAGGTGTCTGGCCCGGTACGCTCATAGCGGTATATGGTGCGGTAAACGGGTAGGGGTTTGGGCTTGCCTTCATGGTCTATGAAGGTTTGTGTAAAGTCGGAATAAACTTTCATGAACGAGATAAATGCGACATTACTGATATCTGAAATAGTATCAGCGTTCATGCCTTTGTTGTCGACATCATAGCAGTCGAATTTCAGAACGGTGTCTCCTTTGTCTACAGGCCAGTAGTAATAGAATTCAGGAAACAGGAAATTTCGTATCTCGGTATTCGAGTCAATTACCATATCCTGCTGTGCCACAGCTACAGGCTTTTTAGTATTTGGTTTGCTTTTCTTATCCTGTGCGGATAAGTGAATGCTCCATATAGTCAGTAAGCCAATAATCAGTAATGCTGCTTTATTTCTTCCCATATTCAAGCGTATAACATTTTTAGTTGAGTTCTGCTACAAGGTCGTTAGTGTTCACCAGTGTTCCGGCGCCAAGCTCTATATTAGTTACAGTACCATCGAACGGAGCCGTGATGATCGTTTCCATTTTCATAGCCTCAATAATAAACAATTGCTGGTTCTTCTTCACCACATCGCCTTTCTTCACCAAAAGTTTGGAAAGCATACCCTGAAGCGGTGCACCAATCTGATGCTCGTTGCCTTTTTCTGCTTTCTTATTTTCTATACGTACCGCTTTAATGGCCTTGTCGCGTACTTCCACATTTCGGGTCTGGCCGTTGAGTTTGAAGAATACGGTACGGTTACCCCTGTCATCAACAGGGCCAATACTCAGCAGGCGGATGAGCAGCGTCTTACCCTTGGCGATCTCTATGGTGGTATCTTCTCCCACCTTCATGCCGTAGAAAAAGAGTGGGGTAGGCACAACTGATACATCTCCATATTCCCTGTAAAACTTGATATAGTCCTCGAATACTTTCGGATAGAACTTGTAAGACAGGAAGTCGCACAGGTTCAGGTCTTCGCCATATTTTTCTTTGAATGCTTCAAATTCTTTGTCAAAATCGATAGGTGGTAAGTGCTTGTTGGGCCTGTCGTTGAACGGGTGCTTGTCTTTAAGTATTATTCGTTGCAGGCGTTCCGGGAAGCCACCTTCAGGCTGACCTATCTCACCCATAAAGAACTGCTGCACTGATTCAGGGAAGGATATGTTCTCTCCTTTATCATATACGTCCTGCTCCGTAAGGTTGTTGGCTACCATGAATTGTGCCATGTCGCCCACTACTTTAGAGCTTGGTGTTACCTTTACTATGTCGCCAAACATATTGTTTACGGTGGCGTACATCTCTTTGATCTGCTCAAATTTATCGCCAAGTCCCAGTGCTATAGCCTGTGGTTTCAGGTTGCTGTATTGACCTCCCGGTATCTCGTGCTGAAATACCTCTGCAGCACTTGCCTTAAGTCCTGATTCAAACGGATAATAGTATTCCCTTACTGCTTCGAAGTAGTTGCTGAACTGGTTGAGGGATTTAATGTCATAATGATTTTCGCGCTCGTGGAAGCGCATCATCTCCACTATGGCATTGAAATTGGGCTGAGAAGTGAGGCCTGATAATGAGCCGAGCGCACAGTCCACTACATTTACACCGGCATCGATAGCCATAAGGTATGATGCGGGTTGCAGCGACGACGTATCATGCGTGTGCAGGTGTATAGGCAATTTTACTGTATCTCTTAATGCCTCTACCAGTACCTTGGCCGCATAGGGCTTGAGTAGTCCGGACATGTCCTTAATAGCAAGGATATGAGCGCCTGCATTCTCCAGGTCCTTTGCCAGGCGCAGGTAATATTCCAGTGAGTATTTGGTGCGTTTAGGATCCAGTATGTCGCCGGTGTAGCAGAGCGAACCTTCTGCAAGGCCGCCTGTACGTTTGCGTACCATATCTATACATGGTGCAATATTTTGCATCCAGTTAAGCGAATCGAATATGCGGAACACATCGACACCTTTCTCCCAGGATTTTTCTACGAATTTTTCTATCAGGTTATCCGGGTATGCAGCATAGCCCACACCATTGCAGCCGCGTATCAGCATTTGCAACAGTATATTAGGTACTGCAGCACGTATTGCTTCCAGCCTGTCCCATGGGTCTTCGTTCAGGAAGCGCATACACACATCAAAAGTTGCGCCGCCCCATACTTCCATACTAAACGTTTGCGGAAAAGTCATGGCAAAACTCTTGGCTACTTTCAGCATGTCGC
>CAYZKL010000149.1:0-3776 GCA_964478855.1 uncultured Flavipsychrobacter sp. | reverse complement strand
TAACCGTACCGGGTGACCTGAGAGAAATAGCTTACCAACTGATACAGTTGCCGAACATCGCATCGAAACGCTGGATATACGAACAATATGACAGCATGGTAGGTACAGGCAACACACATACCAACGAAGCAAGTGATGCACCGGTAGTACGCATTCACGGCAGCCCGAAAGGACTGTCTGTAACTACGGACTGTAACAGCCGCTATGTATTTGCAGACCCGCACAAGGGCGCAATGATAGCTGTGAGCGAGGCATCCCGTAACATAGTATGCAGCGGTGGTGTGCCGGTGGCCATTACCAACTGCCTGAACTTTGGTAACCCGTACAACCCTGAAGTGTACTACCAGTTTGTACACGCAATAAAGGGTATGGGCGAGGCCTGCCTGAAGTTTGATACCCCTGTAACTGGTGGTAACGTAAGCTTCTACAACCAGAGCGAAGACGGGCCTGTATATCCAACTCCTACCATAGGAATGGTGGGCGTGCTGGACAGCATGGACCAGAAAATGTCGCTCGGGTTCACTCATCCCGGAGACAGCATATACCTGATAGGTCAGAACAGGAACGATATCAACTGCTCAGAATACCTGCACCACCTATGCGGCGTAACACATAGCCCTGCACCACACTTTGAACTGGAAGAAGAATACCAGGTGCAACAGGCGGTGGCAAGGGTGATAGGCAACAAGCTGGTGAAATCTGCCCACGATATATCTGAAGGCGGACTGTTTGCCTGCCTGCTGGAAAGCGGTATGGCAAACGGGCTGGGCTTTACGATACAGACAGATGCGGATATCCGTAAGGATGCAGTGCTGTTTGGCGAAGCACAGAGCCGGGTAGTGGTGAGTGTGAATCCTGATATTCATGCGCTGTTTGAAGCAGAGCTGAAAGGCACACCATTTACCAAGATAGGTACCGTGAATGCCAATAAAGAAATAATGATAGACAGCGAAAGCTGGGGCTACATCAGCGACTGGAAAGAAGCATACGATACCGCACTGGAAAAACTACTTGCAGGTACAGCAGTCTAACGTTCGTAACAAACCTGAGCATAAGCTACATCTCCCGGCATAGGGGGATGTAGCTTTTTTACTGCCACCCTTATCTTCTCTGAGGCAGGGATCACCTCCTTTAATGCTGAGTGAATATTGTAAACAAACTGCTCCAGCAGCTGGCCGGGCTGCATGAATATATCAGCCACAGCCTGGCGGATGAGTGTATAATCTGCAAAAGGCCAGGGCTGTGCATCGGGCAGCCAGATATCCACATCGACTTCGAAAGTGTTGCCGAGAATATGCTCCTGAGGGTACAGCCCGTGAGGAGCGATTATCTTAATTCCGTGTAGTGATACTGTGAGCATGATTCTAAGTCAAAAGTAAAAATTCAAAATTCAAAAAGGTGTAAATCTTTTGGTGACCACATTCTGCGATTGTGTGAGTTAGCGACTCGTTCTATCGGGACCCCAAAGTGACCTATTTATATGTCGAAATGGGGTGACCTTTTTCGATGTGTGGGTTTTGACATGTCGAAAATGGGGTGTCATTTTCGATTGCTCACCTCATTTTTGTTTTTTTCTGCTCACCCCATTAATCTAATTCATTGATTATCAATTATAGTTTGGGGTGAGGGTGGCCCCATATGGGGTGACCATTTTCGATGTGTGGGTTTTGACATGTCGAAATGGTGTGTGTGTTTTCGATTGGTCACCCCATTTTTGTTTTTTCGCTCACCCCATTAATCTAATCGACTGATTATCAATCATAGCTTGGGGTGAGGGTGGCCCCATATGGGGTCACCCATAAAAGAGAGAAAAGGGATAAGGTTCCTGGATGCCTCCCGATAGTTATCGGGTCACCCCCATCACCTCAAGGACACCCTCCCGATAGCTATCGGGATAAGGCAGGTACGTAAAATATATCACCCCTTCGGGGTTTGAATTTATTGTTCTGATATATCTATAATCATGTCACCCTTTCAGGGTTCATCCAGATAAGTAATGTTGCAAAATGCATTGATCAAATTATCCTTGCATCATTGGGCAGCGTTACTATGATCAGTGATACAAATATAACAGAGTCGGGAATACGGAATTTTATAAGATACCCACAGAATCACGGTTGTGATCTGTTGTAAATGTTGCCCAGTAAGGGATGCGTTACAAAAAAACTATGTGGTTAAATAGTTTGAGGCCGGTGTTGCTTAATCAATTCAACTCTTCAATACGGCACTTATTGTTGGAAAGATCGAGTTTGGCAATGTTGCCGATTTCGAGGGATGTGCCGTTTTTTATAATTGTTACGTTGCCTTGCAGAGAGGCTTGTTTGGTAATATCTGAATAGACGAAGTCATGTCCTTCGATATCCGGGAGCAGATCGTTGTTGAGGAGCCTTACATTATAAGCATGAAGTTCTTTCTTAGCTTCAATATACACCGCTTTGTCGCAGGTGAGTTGTGTAGTGCCTATGAAGAACTTTGCGCCATCGTGGTAGGTGATCTTTTGCATGTCTGCACGATTCGTCTTCGCTGGTTTTTTACCTTCAAAATCAGGCAGTGAGCCGGCAGAGATTGTTATATGGTTGGCCGCTACTTCACGTATCGAACTGTTGCCAATAGCGGGATAAGTCATGCTTTGGGCGGATGCCAAGCATGGTGAAAAAGCGAGGAGGAACAATATGGCTTTTGTGTGCATGATGTAATAACGTAAAGTGTGGGTGAATTATTGTTGGATTTTTGGGAGAGCTTCCTAATAGCCGGAGTGGGACTTCGGTCAATTGTCTAATTTGTAATTATCGTTTATAATAAATGTATGAAGGAGGGAATACTATCCTGATTTTACCTGACAATATCGATCGTTCAGGTTCTATGTCGTTAGAATACATATCAATTCCAATAGAATAACGGTTTTGCAATAAATAATGCCAATTACCCTGGTAGCTGCTAATCAGAAGCCCGTTCGAATATTCCCGCCTATTAGTTGTCCCATTTACGAGAATTTCGAGCGTATCTTTATAATTGTATTCTTTACCTGAATCAATAATTGTATACGGCTCAATTGTATATAATCCTGGTAGTTCCTTTTCGGAAACTCCACCTTGATATATATCGTCGTCGCATGATGTTAAGATTAATAGTAGAGCAACACTGCTTAATAAAATAGAATGCTTGATCGTGATCATACTCGAAACATTTTGTCAGTGAGCTTTTATTTGAAGCGAGTAGCAATGGTGTATGGATCTACAGTGACCTGGTAGCGTTTGCTGTCTGCTGGTTCCAGGGTGTTGAGGTTGTAAACAGAGTACCACCCGGCACGGCCGCCACAGGCGGTGGCATGATGGGGTGCAGGCCCCAGGGGATTAGCATTGCGGCTAGGTATGTATATGAGGCCGTTCTGCTCATCGACCGCTACACCGTGAGGTTGGTAGAAATCGCCGTACAACACTTTTACTATGTGTGCAGGGGGTGTATAGTCTATGACATATACGGAGCCACTTCTGCCCGGGAGCGGATTGGAGGCATCTTCTGTGCAGGTAACAAAAAGATAATTCTTTGATGGTGCCAGTGTCATCTCCTGTGGGTAGGTACCGACGGGAATAGAATCAAGTACCGCATCGGTAAGGGCATCCATTATGCGCACTTCATGGGTGCTTTGGCAGGTAACAAAGTAACGGTCGTAGCCGGGAGCCATGGTGAGCTGATGAGGATCTGGGTTAGAGCCGGTAGCTGTAATGGTGGGTACAGGAGGCTTGCCATTGATGCTTACATAATTGTAGTGCAGC
>CAYZKL010000148.1:0-4077 GCA_964478855.1 uncultured Flavipsychrobacter sp. | reverse complement strand
ATCGAAGATATAGACATCTACTTCTCTACTTTTGCCAAGTCTATGGCCAGCATAGGTGGTTTCCTTGCGGCAGACAAGAAGATACTGACCTTTATGCGTTACAACATGCGCTCACAGATCTACGCTAAATCATTGCCAATGGCGTTTGTAGCCGGCAACCTGAAACGCCTGGAACTGCTGCGCAGCAAACCTGAGCTTCGCGAAAAACTGTGGCACAATGTGCGCAGGTTGCAGCAGGGCTTCAGGGACAGGGGCTTTGACCTTGGTACTACCAACACTCCGGTAACACCTGTATTCATGAAAGGTGGCCTGTACGATGCTGTTCAGCTTACATATGATATGCGCGAGAACTTCAACATATTCTGTTCCGTTATCGTGTACCCGGTCATTCCTAAAGGACAGATCGAACTGCGTATCATACCTACGGCAGCACATACCGACCAGGATATAGATGAAACACTGGCTGCATTTGATGCCGTTCGTGAGAAGCTGGAAAAGAAATTGTACCCCCAGGAAATGCCGAACGTAAACGTTCCTGCATAACTGATACCAAGTAAATAACATTAATGAGTGCGGCTATTTGCCGCACTCATTTTTTTTGCAACCCCCGGGTAAATTTCCGAAACGGCATATTGATCGGCTTTGTATCTTTAGCCTGTAATCATCAGATAACTATGAAGGTTTTTATATCCGGCGCATCAGGACTCGTAGGCGGCAACTGCCTGAAACATTTTACAGAACAGGGCTGGAACGCCGTAGGTTCTTATTACTCTTTTGAAACTAACGATACAGTATTCTACGATACACTGAACCCCGACCACCCTTTTAACTTCAATGTTCAGGAATTTGCCCCCGATGTGATCGTGCATTGCGGTGCGCTTACCCATGTGGACCATTGCGAGACCAATGAAGCGGAAAGCTATGAAAAAACAGTACAGAGCACCATCAACCTCATAAAACTGGCAAACGAATGTAAGGCCCGCCTCGTGTACATCTCTACCGATTATGTTTTTGATGGTAAAGACGGCCCCTACACAGAAGACGCACCCGTGAACCCGATAAGTGTATATGCACGCCATAAACTGGAAGCAGAGCAAATGGTGCTAAGGGATATACCCAACCCGCTGGTGCTGCGGGTGACCAATGTATATGGCAATGAGATAAGGGGCAAAAACTTTGTGGCACGCATCATCGACCAATGTAAGAACAAGCAGAAACTTACCCTGAAACTTCCTTACGATCAGTATGCCTCTCCGGCCAATGCCTGGGATATAGCACGGGCTATGTTTGTGCTGCTCAGCGATGGCAAGGGCGGCATATATAATATCGGCAGTACAGACTACATCAATCGTGTGGAGCTGGCACTAAGAGTGCTCAGTTACTTCCCCGATGCCGAATATGACCTGATACCGGTAAGCACAGCCGAACTAAAACAACCTGCAGCCAGGCCGCTGTTGGGAGGATTTGTAAAAATGAAATTCAGCAACGAATACCCCGAATTCCTGTTCGGGAATGTGGATAGCTACCTTAGGGAACAGACTAAAGAAAAATAGTTTACCTGCTGTTATTCTCTACTGCAAGCACAGTACGGAGGTTAAGGTCGTGAGCGGCACGCATTACTGCAACGATATTATCTGCCGTTGCCTGCTTATCCGCATTGATCACAACCGTTGGCTCTGCATCCTGCGACTTGGCAATAGCTTTTGATATAGCAGATTTCAGCGAATCAACAGGCACCATGGTCGTTGCCACAAAGAAATCCTGTCTGTCATTGATAGACACCACCACCGTCTGTTTAGCCTTGGTATCACTTTTTGCTTTAGGGATACTCAGCTTTACCACGTTAGGATTGGCCAGTGTAGATATGATCAGGAAGAACAACAGCAGGATGAATAAGATATCATTCAGCGCAGATGAGTGCCCTTGCGGATCTTGTTGTGAACGTCTTTTTATATTCATCTGGCTTCTTATTTATTGGTATCCTGTACTATATCCAGAAACTCTACAGAAGCAGCTTCCATTTTATTGACCGTCTTATTGATCTGTGCATTCAGGTAAGCATAGCCCATATATGCCAGCAAACCTATGATAAGGCCCGTAGCCGAGGTTACCATCTTGGTATAGATACCACCGGCAATTGTTTCCAGCGAAAAGCCCTGGTGCTGCACATTGAAGAACAGGATGATCATACCTGCAATAGTACCCAGGAACCCGAAAATAGGTGCGATACCTGCAATAGTAGAAAGTATGGAAAGGTTCTTTTCCAACTGGTAAACTTCCAGTTTGCCTGTATTCTCCATAGATTTTTCTATATGATCTATCGGCTTGCCAATACGGGTCAGCCCTTTTTCTATGATACGTGCTACCGGGGTATTAGCCGTTTTACAAATAGCAATGGCTTTATCTATGTTACCACCTTCTACCTGCTCACGTATGCGGGCCATGAATGAATTATCCAGTACAGATGCCTTGCGGATGACCATGAAACGCTGTGCGAATACATAGATCATTGCTATGGAACATAGCAGCAGCGGTATCATCAGTACCCCACCTTCCTGCAACAGGTTGAACAGTGAAATTTTCTCTACAGATGCGGCAGCTTCCTGCTGTGCGGCTTTTACTATACTGTCTACCGGAGCAGAAGTTGCAGCCTGGAGTAAAACGGTTAAAAAAGTCATGTGTGAAGATTGGTGTAAGCAAATATAAACACAAAAACCCCAAACCATATGGGAGCTTTGTTACAATAAACATAAAAAGTTATTGATTATTGTTTAGGTAATATAAAAAAATTGCGGGAGGCATGACAGCCTTCTTTCAAAAATGCTTTATAATTATTTGATTGATAACTACCCTATTGTGCAAAATATGGGGATTGTGATTTAGCCGTTTTGCAATTTATGTTATCTTTGCGCCACAATTACAAACGGTTTACACTAAATATTCAGGGCTCCATGAATTGGAAACAAAGTTTCAGCACGTCTATCGGAAAGAAATTACAAATGTCTCTTACCGGTCTTTTCCTCATTCTTTTTCTCGTAGTACACTGCTACATCAACGCACAGATATTCTATAACGACGGTGGTGTCCGCTTCAATGAGGCTGCACACTTCATGGGAACCAACTTCCTGATCCGTACCGTCGAGCTTGGCTTGTTCGGCTTCCTGATCTTACATATTGTACAGGGCCTTTTGTTGTGGTCCAAAAATAAGTCACGCCGCAGCGTGGGATACAGCGTTAATGCCGGCAGCAAGACAAGCCCGTGGTATAGCCGTTCTATGGCACTGCTTGGTACGCTTATCTTATTATTCCTGGTATTGCACCTGTTCAAATTCTGGGGTCCTAACCGTCTTTCACAAACAGTAGGTAATGGCGAGTTGCCATTGTTCGAGATGATGAGGGATGAGTTCCAGATCACGTGGGTGGTTATTGTTTACCTGCTGGGTTGCATAGCATTGGGCTGGCACCTTGTCCATGGCTTCTACAGTGCATTACAGACACTGGGCCTTGGCACTTATAAGTACAAGGGCCTGCTGAAGGCTGTTGGTGTAGGTTTCTCCATCATCGTACCATTAGTGTTCGCATTGATGCCTGTTGCCTTTTATATGCATTGGATCTGCTGATCCGTTTTCGATTGTTTTTAACTTTTTGATTAATAAAATATGGCACTTAATTCTAAAATACCTTCCGGTCAGTTAGATTCTAAATGGGAAACGTATAAGTCCACTTGTAAGTTGGTAAACCCGGCAAACAAGCGCCAGTTAGAGATCATAGTGGTAGGTACAGGCCTTGCAGGCGCATCTGCTGCCGCATCTCTCGGCGAAATGGGCTATAAGGTAAAAGCGTTCTGCTTCCAGGACAGCCCACGCCGTGCGCACTCTATCGCTGCACAGGGTGGTATCAATGCTGCTAAGAATTACCAGAACGACGGTGACAGCACCTACCGTTTATTTTACGATACTATTAAAGGTGGCGACTACCGTGCCCGTGAAGGCAATGTGCACCGCCTTGCAGAAGTAAGTGCAAATATCATTGACCAGTGCGTGGCACAGGGCGTTCCTTTTGCCCGTGAATATGGCG
>CAYZKL010000147.1:3306-4190 GCA_964478855.1 uncultured Flavipsychrobacter sp. | reverse complement strand
CTTGTGATTGCGCGGCAGACGAACCTCTGAAATTAAGCGTAGCCAATCCGTTGAATCCATATGACTTTACAAATACAGGCACCTGTTGTGTCAGCAGGCTTGCAAGGCTCTGCATCCTGTACTGCTGTAATACTACACTATCTATCTCTGTCACCTTTTGACCGGGAGCGAAGTCATTGATCCTTATATCTGCAGATCTGTTGTGCTTTGCCTTTACCCTCACCTCATGCAGTGCAGAATCCTTTGCCTGCTGCGCACCGGCAATGACCGGCAGGCACACTATCATCAATAGCAGGCCTAAGTATAATGATATGTCGTGCTTTCTATTCAAAATAAAACTGGCCGGGGCCTACACCCACGTTCAATGTATCTGTAAGTGTATGGTCTGGTTGATAAATGTAAACCATACCTTTTTGTATAAATCCTTTTGGGTCCCCAACCCATATATTGCCCGAAGCAGGGTCTATACCTAACGCCCAGAAATACTGGTATTGTGCGGCTGAGATAAAAGGATCAACAGGCAATGTGGCATCATGTATCCCCATCCTGTAAATACCGTTATTATCTGTGCCGCCACTATAGTTGGCCTCAATAAAATAGAGTGAATCTTTTTTGTTTGTCAACACAGGCTTGAGCGGGCTTGCATTTGCAGGAAAAGTAAACACCTGCTGTATGTTGGCAGACGCATCAAGCCTGGTGAGGGTTGATATTTTACCCTTTGGTTGGTTACCTGATAATACCCAGAGCATCTGTTCCTTATCTACCAGCACTTGCTGCGGCGCATAGCCACCTATCCTGATCGTTTGCACCACTTTATCTGTCACTGCATCTATACGATAGATATTGTTGCACGCAGTATCCCAGCAGCATACCAGCACATCGTT
>CAYZKL010000147.1:0-3187 GCA_964478855.1 uncultured Flavipsychrobacter sp. | reverse complement strand
ATACCTTCAGTATTATTGTAAGGCAGATCAATAGTCCCCGTCACCGAATAATTATCAGTATTGATCACATAGACCTTATTGCTGTAAAGTGTGGACACATAGGCCTTGCTGCCACTCACATGCAATATGTATCGGGGTTTCGGAATGCTGATAACGGCTATCTCTTTAGGCCCATCTGTAACCACTACCTTATCAGAATTATTGATCGCAAGAAAGTACCTGGTACCGATCTTTACCATACTCTGGAAAACATCACCCAAAGGCCTTCCATTAGCCGGCTGAAACAGATCGCCGTAAGTACTGTCGCTGGCTACATTATAAACGTAGAGCGAACTGTTTCCATTTCCGAAGCTTCCTTCACAAATGATATATGCCCCGGAAATATTACCGGATGACGGATTGACGTCTGCAGGTTTGTCTTTCCTGCAGGACATAATGCAGCAAAGCAGGAGGATCAGTATTTTACGATCTTTCCAACCCATTTGCTTCCATTTGTACTGCTGAGCGTAAGGTAATATATCCCTGATGGGTATGAAGCGATATCAATATTATTTGCTCCTGCAGCAATTGGCTGTGTTGCAACAACAGCACCAGTTACAGTCACTAATGTGGCACTACCCTCACCTCCATAATTACTGTTGAGCGTAACAACAACTTTATCTGAAGCAGGATTGGGGTATACACTAACAAGGCTACCCCCATCAAAAGTACCAACCGAAGAATGATCTACCTGGTGCATAATACCTAGTGCATCCAGGTCAAAACCTCCGGTCGGGAAATTAGTAGGATATGGATCGTTGATGATATGCCCTGAATTATCTACGCAGGAATTAGCAAATACCGAGCCTATAACATCTACCAGGCGTATGTGCGTAACATTGTTGATATCAAGCCCCGGTGTTCCTGCCAGTTCAGCAAGGTCGAACGGAGTACCGAACATAGAAACATATTTGCCTGCCAGGTTATTGATCAGCGTAGCATCCATATAAGTACCTGATCCCGGTATCTGCGTATTCAACGGGGTATTGGAAGTAGCAGGGAATCTTTTATAAAATATACCATCTGAGCTTACTTCAACAAATGCCAGCTCCAGGAATGCCATAGCAGGATCGGCAGGATCTTTGAAGCCATTTTCAAATACTGCAAAGTCTGCCCCGGGGCCATCGAATATAGGAGATGAAAGAGTAAGCACTGCTATACCACTATCGCCCAGGCATACAATATTATGATCTGCTACACCTAAAGCCATGCTGCTATCAAATGCGGATGTGTTGCCTAAAGCTTTGTTGGCGATATCTACATATCCTCTCTGCACGGTGCATTGCGTGGCCCACGCCTTAATACCGACATCTGTAGCACTGATAGCAGTACTACCTGTGATGCCTGCCTGCGGTGCAAACTGGGCGCTCGCAATGCCGTGCAAAAAAGAAAAACTAAGAATTAAAAAGAAAAAACGATTCATAACAAATACCTGCGGGCGGTTATTATTCCTTTGTAAATTTAACTGAAGTTGTATTACCATTACCCGAAAGCTGCAATATATATACACCTGCCGGCAAAGTAGCAGTGTTGATTTGCATATGTGATGATACGGCAGTGTTTGTATAGATCACTCTACCCACCATATCAGTAACAGTTACTTGCTGTACTTTATCATCCGTCACATCTATGTACAATACGTTCGCAACAGGGTTTGGATATACCTTAGCTACGAATGAAGGTTTAGTTTGTGCTGTTGCAAGGCTCAGTTCATCAATAGTTAAATTATCCATGCAGAAATATGCCGGCGTGTTCATACCCCACATACCATTATCGCTGGATGTAAGCGAAAACTCAAGGCTATCCACATGACCCAATGGTACAAGGTTTACCCCCTCCCAATCTCTGAGTATGTAATTGTCGGTAGTGTCTGGATGAAGGAAATTGGCAAGATACACACCTACGTTGGCAGATGTAAGTACGCCTCCGCTGAAACCACGAACCGTGAGCTTGAACCAATCACCGTTATGAAACTGGCGGGAGAACATATCTCCATCACGCATACTGTTGTGCGCATAAGTATTGTTGGTAACATAAAAACCACTAACCACCTTACCTATAGCAGGGCCTGTGAGGCTAACAATATTTTGTGCGCCATAGGCCACCACATAATTGTCTGTACCGCCATAGCCCTTTGCTGTGATAGCAGAGTATTGGTTCATGTATCCGCTCGTGACGCTGTCGGTCATGTTAGAGTAAGCAAAGCCATAACTCCAGAAACCACCAAAAAGGGTGTCATACACACATGGAAAATGGGCATTGCCATCATTGAACCCCACATCGCTGCCGGAGGCAGAGTAGTTCGCATAGAATGTGTCGGCATGAGCCAGCGTAAAGGTGTCGAATGTGGCGACTGTCTGTGCCTTCAGTACTGTTGTACCCAGTACAAGAGCTGAAAATAATAAAGTAAATCTGCGCATATAGAAATTGGTTTTAAAACAATTTTTATCATGCAACCTTGGGTGTAAAATCAGATACAGAAAAACAGGAATAACCAATCTTCTTACCTGTGCTTTTGGTCCCGAAAGCAGCAAAAAGTAAAGCCGAAGCGGTATTATCCGAACGGTACAGAGGCAGGTCTTCTGACTTACTCCACTTTTTGCGGCCTTCCCACCTGCGGGTAGCAGGCAGTGGCAATACAGGAAGCAAAAAGCGCTAAGGAGCTAACAGCATCGGGAAATGTCCAGGATTTACACCTGGTTCCCTTTTAATCCCACCGGGGTGAGAACCTTTGCACGACAAAAGTAGAGATAAAAAATCGGAAAAAGCAAATGACTTACAAACGCTTGAATTTCAGCGGCTTACAAAGCATTAATGGTCCTTGGGAGAAGTGAGCGGATCCGGGTTTCTCATTATCCACTGCGTTAACAGCCTGCTCCAGTAAGGTTATGCCTTCATTGGTTATAGATACCAGTGTTTCGCGCTTGTCATCTTTTGATGGTGCGCGCTTAGCCAATTTTTTTGCTACAAGACGATCTATGATACGCGGAACATTGGAACTTTTTTCCAGGATACGGCTTCCTATATCCTTGACCCTCATTGGTTCTGGGTGTTTTCCTTTAAGGATACGCATTACATTGAACTGCTCTAATGTGATGCCGTGATCCTTAAGCGTAACTGTAAAATTATCCCTGAGCCAGTTAACTGT
>CAYZKL010000146.1:2771-4271 GCA_964478855.1 uncultured Flavipsychrobacter sp. | reverse complement strand
GTAACAACCTGCAGGTGATCAAGGCGAAAGTGCCATTGAGCGAAATGTTCGGTTATGTTACACAGCTGCGTTCATTGTCTTCAGGCCGTGCTACATCAGTTATGGAATTCAGCCACTACGCTGCAGCTCCGCGTAACGTAGAGGAAGAAGTAGTAGCTAAAACAAAAGGTAAACAACACGCTTAATTCTCAGCGTTAGTGATCATACAAGAGCAGCCCCGTTTACGGGGCTGCTCTCATTATGTACGGGCAAGCATTGCCACCTTTGCAAACAGTTGGCCAAAGTGTGCGTTAAAATTGCTATCTTTATAATACTTGTAGCATAGCGAATCGATTTCAATTCCATACCGGCTGCATCTTACGGCATCGGTATCATTCCAATTCTTCCGCAATTATATAAGCAATCATTGCAGAGTGCAGCTTCCGCTTATAGTTCAGTTCACGTTTTTAACAACATACAATGAGTAAATCGATAATGGTAGCTTATAACCGGGGCGCTACACTGGTAGAGGTAAACCTCAGTTACAGTACACAGATGAACGGCAATATACAGACCATCGTATGTTCGGTAGGAGATACGCATATACCTTTCTGGCTGCAGCTACGTAAGTTTGAGATGGTATCTATGAAGGATAAGAATGTGTACATGCCGCTGTTCAACGAGATCAATAATGAGAAGAACATGGATACAGTATTGTTCATAGACAAGGTGTATGCAGAGATAATGCTGGCTGAGAAGCTGAAAGTAAGCTCTACCGCCGACCTTGCATAGATAACGAAAGGAATTAAGCACAATAAAAAAGCCCCGTATAACGGGGCTTTTTAAATGATCAATATTGAATAAGTTTAGATAACTCTTACGTTAACTGCATTTAAACCTTTTTTGCCATTTTGTACTTCAAAGCTTACTTTGTCATTTTCGCGGATCTCGTCAAAAAGACCTGAAACGTGAACAAATACATCTTCTCCGCCATTTGCTGGTGAGATGAAACCAAATCCTTTAGTTCCATTGAAAAATTTTACTGTACCTTCTTGCATTTTGTAATTTTTTTAATTAATAATAATCAAAGGTACGGAAAATATTTTATAAATAATCAAATATTTTCTGAAGGCTAAGAATATTACAGATATAGAGTGATTATATTGTCTTTTTAACCTTGATAGCACTAAGCCCTTTTGGTCCCTGCTCGGTCTCGAAAGTAACTTTGTCCTTTTCTTTGATAGGCTGAGCTATCTGGTTGATATGTACAAATACGCTTTCCTGGCTCTTGAGATCATTAATGAAGCCATAACCTTTTGCCTCATTAAAGAATGTAACAACACCTGTCCTGATGATCTCGCGGGCTTCTGTAGGCTCGGGCCTTGCAGCACCAAGCTGTATGTCATCAGCATTGATGACCTTCTTCTTAGAAGGATCGGGTGGGGTAGATGTAATGTTGCCATCATCATCCACATAAGCCATCATATCTTCAAGGCTTTTGCCCTTGTTGTTGTTGGCTTT
>CAYZKL010000146.1:0-2761 GCA_964478855.1 uncultured Flavipsychrobacter sp. | reverse complement strand
TCTTCCATCTTCTGTGCCTTGTCCTCCCTGTTTTTTGCTTTTTTCTTTTCTTTTTCTTTTTTAGCTGCGGTTTGAGCCATAATTACTTCTGATATTAGTTAATACAAAGGTCGTTCTTTTTCCTCAAATAAAGTGTTTAATAATAATATTGTAGTGGTGGGGCTATTACGCATTAAAATAACTACCTTTAATGTATCCCCCGATAGAGCAGTTCATCGTTTTCCCGGCCTTTTATCAATCAGCCTGCCACAAATGTGTTTATGAATATTACGCCTGAACTGAAAAGTAAATTCAATGCCTATTTTTCGAGGATCATGAAGAATACACCGCCTGAGCTTCAGAAAAAATGGAACGGCAACATAGAATGGACCGATAATAAATCGTACCCGAGTATAGCGCCTGAGATCATAAAGGAACTACCTGAAGGCGCAAAGCATGCATACATCACACTACTGAATAAGCTGAGCAGGGGTAATATTTAATCATTTGCCTCTTAATGCATTATGCGGCCATGCGCTGCAGGATGATCTTGCATGGCTGTGCTGATGTAACCCGAACATGGTGGCTTACATGTAGTGGTATGATCAACACATCCCCGGGGTTCATTGAATGCACATCATTTCCAATAGTTATCTCACATGTACCCTCGGCAATAAGGAATTTTTCCTGCTCGGCTGTATGGGTTTCCGGTGGTGCTCCGTGCCTGAGCCACACGATAGCTGTAGTAGCCTGTGGCGTATAACCTATAATATGTGCATAGGCATCTTCTAAGGGTACATTCAGCTGCAGGTCTTCCCTGTTGAGCCATTGGGCATAATCATCAACCTTTGAATTCATGTGTAACATAGGCGGGAAAGAGGGCTGTTCGCCCTTTTTCATGCGTTCTGTATACTCTATTGTGGCCATGAGGAAGGTAAGCTGGGTAGGGTCCGGCTCGATAGCGTTGGCACGGGCATATTTCTCTAGGGCGAGGCTTATTGCTTCTATCTCATCACGGACCTCTGTATGTATGGCGGCCATTTGCTGCACCTGCTGATCTTCATCGGCAGATGTATGGCCGAGCACATACATTTCGAGTATCCCGGATTCAATAAAGTCTTTAAAGTCGCTCATCATTTACTAGTTATGCCAAGGTACATATAACATATGTTATGTACTAGGGTGCAAATTTATTTAAACTCTCCATTATATCTACGAAATAAATGGGAATTCAGTTTTATTCGAAAGTAGTGCTATTTTGATCAGTTGCTTAGGGAAGCGGGGAGTATGACGTTGATAACGGCGCCATTTTCTGAGCTGCCGGTGGCGAAGATGTCTCCGTAATGGTTCTGAGCTATCTTTTTGCACAGCGCAAGACCGATGCCTGTGCCGGCAATCTCTGACTTGCCATGCAGGCGCTGGAAGATGTTGAATATCTGTGTGGCGTATTCGGGTTTGAAGCCGATGCCGTTGTCGCGGAACTCGATGTTGTAATACTTCTTTTTGCCTGCCAACGAAAGTCCAGCAGCATCTTCCTCTGAAAGATCGGTTGCCGTGACTGTGATGCGTGGCGGTGTGTCTTTGCGACTGAACTTAAGCGCATTGGAAATGAGATTGCTGAAGAGCTGTGACATTTGTAATGGTATGGCCTCAATAACGGGGAGGCCGGGGTACAGTATCTCGGCTTGCTTCTGCTCTATGAGTAATTCGAAATCGCCTTTTATGTCTTCCATTACCTGGGGCAAACTAACCGACTGGAAATCCTCGTTTTCTTTGGATAGCTGCGAATAGGCGAGTATGTCCCTTATGAGGGTGATCATACGGGAGGCGGATGTGTTTATCTTCTCAAGGTACTTTTCGGACCGATCATCGATGGCGGGTAATGATGCCTTGAGCATCTGTGCAAAGGTGCTGACTTTGCGTACGGGTTCCTGTAGATCGTGAGATGCTATGTAGGCGAACTGTGCCAGTTCGGCATTGGAGTGCTGGAGGCTGGTATTGGCAGTAGCCAATTCTTTGGTGCGGTTGGCAACGACCTCTTCTATTTTATGACGGGCTATTACCTGCTCGGTAACGTCTATTGAAATTGCCAAAACACCGAGAATGGTGCCATCGGAATCGCGGTAGGGCTCGTAAACGAAGTTCTGGTAGACGGCTTCGTATTTGCCATTGCGCAGTAATACTACAGGCCTTTCGGTAGCTGTAAACGTTTCGCCGGTGGTATACACATTGTCGAGCAACTGCTCCAACCCCTGCTCGCGCGCATCAGGCAGCCCATCGAAGATGGGCCTGTGCATAACATATTCGACCGGCTTGCCCCAGATGGCCAGCATCATTTCATTGGTAACCTCGACCACATGATCGGGACCCAATAAAATACACATAGCGACCGGTGCCTGCAATACCATGTTGCGGAAGTTTCTTTCGCTTTGCTCTATTTTCTGCTTGGCATGATTGAGGTCGGTAACATTGGCGGCTGTATTCATGACGCCATAGACAGAGCCATCGGCGTTGTGCAATGGGGTAAAGCTATAATTGAAATAATAGGATTCCATTTTGGCGTGCTTCATTTGTTCGTCCCGTTGGTTACGGGCATGGAAGGGTATGCCAGTTGTGAAGACCTCATCGAGCTGATCGAAGATCTGCTGATTATCGAGTTCAGGAAGGATGTCTGAATATCGTTTGCCGATAACATCATTGCCTTTGCCCCAGGTATCGAGGATGGACTGGTTTGCCAATGTTATTATCATATCCCGGCCGGTAAAAACGCCTATGGGAAATG
>CAYZKL010000145.1:0-4384 GCA_964478855.1 uncultured Flavipsychrobacter sp. | reverse complement strand
CCGCTCTCACTCTTCATGCTCCGCACTCACCTTCGGGGTGACCTACTAATATCCGAAACAATGGTCTGCTTTATCCCACTTACACCTTATCCCTTACTCCTTACCCCTAAGAAATAATATTATCTTTGATATAAATCCTACGCAATGACTTCACAATTTTACATGGGCATACTGGCCGGCATTATTGGTACCATAGCAGCATGGTTTATTTTGAAGGAATCAGGAGATAAGGCGAAAATTGCTGTGGGTATTATAGTCTTTATATTATTGGTTAAGATCGTCATTCATGCATTCGATATGCCATTCGGGTATATGTCGCGGTCCGGGCATAGCAATAAATAATGGAGCAGGGTATCGCATAAAAAAAGAACAGGCACCATGCGGTACCTGTTCTCAGCATTTATAAGTGGTATGTCTTATTTCTTCTTGTTATCGTACAGCAGAAATTCTACCCTGCGGTTAGCCTGGCGGCCCTCAACTGTGCTGTTGCTCATAACAGGGTGCATAGTGCCCATGCCATTGGTCTGCATCCTTGCAGCGTTCACACCACCTGCCTGGAACACCGCTTTGGTATTCTCAGCACGCCTCTGCGATAATGACTGGTTCACCTCGTCTGTACCCACATTATCGGTATAGCCGTTGATCACAAAGTTCACACGGTCATAATTATTAAGCAGCCCTGAGAAGCGCACAATAGACTGCCTTGCATCAGGTTTTACTTCATCCTTATTAAAGTCAAATATGGTTACTTCAGGATAAACAACACGCACTGTATCGTTGCTCATGCTCACGTTCGATTTGCCAACTTCCTTGCCGGCCTTCCTCTTGAATTTTTTCATGTAGCATTTGCTGGAGTTGCATGAAGATGCAAACAGGACGGTGCCAGCGAGCAATACTGTGGTTAGTTTCATTAGTTGCATAGTAGTGGTTTTTAAAACTACCATGTAAAAGTCGTGCCAGCTGGTGTTCAAAAGTAGAAAGTATGCGAAGAGCAATATACTCAGAGTCGTGTAGCCGCCAGCCTGAAACCGGGGCCGCTGCCGTTGAACTCCGGCGGCATAGACCTGCGAAAAGTTGTCCGCATCTTGATGACATAGAACCGCCACCCGCCGCCACGCATCACGCGCGCAGTGCCGGTATCGGGCCCGGTGGGGTTGGTTTGTTCAGCGGCAGAGTAGGGACCATACCAGTCGCTGCACCACTCCCAGCAATTGCCGCTCATATCATATACACCCAGCTTGTTGGGCGCTTTTTTACCTACGGGATGGGTACGGAGGTCGCTGTTCCAGGCAAACCAGCCCACCTTATCCATATCGTTACCGCCACTGTATAAAAACTGTTCATGATGTTGTCCGCCTTTAGCCGCATATTCCCATTCCGCCTCTGTAGGCAGCCTGTATTCCTTACCGGTCTGCTCGCTCAGCCATTTGCAGTAGGCTATGGCATCGTTATGGCTCACGTGTATCACCGGGTGGTTCTCTTCGTTTACCCGTTTGTTGCCCAGCACATCGCACTCCCAGGTTACGCTGTCTTTGGCATATATAAGGTTCTTCCCGTTGAAGGTATAGCTGCGGCCTTGTTTTTGTCCATCTGTCACATAGCCGGTGTGCGCTATAAATTTGCGAAACTCGGCTACCGTCACTTCATACCTGCCTATCCAGTAGTCGCCCAGGGTTACCTTGTGTACAGGGCGCTCATCGGGCTGGTCGTGGTCATTATCGCCCATCATAAAGCTGCCGCCTTTTACAGGTGCCATTTGCGGGGCTATGTACGTTTTGGGTACGGCGGGCTTGGCGGGCGGCTTCTTTGCTCCCTGCCTGAATGCCAGCGTTGTGAATGCAACAGTAGCTAACAGTATGAGGCTCAATATGCTATGTAGGCGAGTATGAAAGATAGTGCGCATATGCTATAGCTAATGGTAATAAGTGCACAACAAAGTGCCACACAAATTTAATTAAATAAACAATGCAGCAACGCATTATGATGTTGAAGAACAGTATACATACAGCCACGCCGTATCCTGCGTATATGGCGTAACAATATTTTTAGTAGTAACTTTATCCTGCAAATACATACCTTATGCATATTCTTAAAACTGCGATCACCACTATTGTCATCTGCTACATGGCCTCACCTGCTGCTATTGCGCAGCAAAAGCACACCCACACGCATACGCACAATACTGTAACCAGAGCAGCAGATACATCAAAGGCATTGCCTGATACATTGTACTTTCCTGATTTTTATAAAAGAGAACCCACTGTGATCGGTGATACTACCTGGAGTTTTGAGTGCTACGACCACAACAACCATAAAGTAATGCTGCAGCAGATAAGGAATGTAGAGGACCTGGACCGTATCATGTATTACAAGAGCTATTACAAAACTACAAGGAAGACCAGCGATAGAATAAGCCCTCCGTATGTGTATGACCTGGTATATAAATATGTGCAGCCCGGCCCCGGCCAGTGGATGCGCCTGGAGCCCGATGCGGGCCTGCGCAGCAGGTATAAAGTAAACCGGAAGAAGATAGTGCGCTCTGAGCAGGTCACATTCACTGATCCCAAAACAAAGGTGCAAAGGGTAGTGACGTTCAGGTACTTTAAAACCACCATGCTCCCTACCGAAAAGATATGACCCGCATTACTTGGCCGGTTGCTTAGCGCGCTCTTGTTGTGCGGCTATGATGGCGGCCATGTGAGGTGTGGTCTCCGCCTTCAGTACATCTGTACTTATATCCAGTGCATTAGGGTTGGCGGTTAGCTGCATCCATGGTTTGGCACTGCCAAACGGGTAGCTGCCGAATATAACTACAGGTGTGCCTTTGGCCAGTATATCATCAGTGCCTTTTATTATCCATTGCTGCACCCAGTCATACAGGTACCTGGCATCATCTTCCTTCAGGCGCAGGCACGAGTGCGATGCAGGGTAGCCGGGCATATCATACTGGTGCCAGCCCACGCCGGCAGTGTTCTCCACGTTTACGTTCCACTTTAGCTCCCACTCATCGTTGAATGTACTTTTGGTTTCCTCAGCCTTCCAGTTGGCAAAGAAGAGCCCGGTGGGTGTAGGGTCTGCTTTACGGCCCATGTTGGTGGGTCCGCTGCGCACTATACGGCCATGCTCGTAAGCAGCAAAGTACTGGGCAGGGTAGGAGAAGAAAATGATCTTGTCTATATCCTTCAGGTATTCTACGGCCTGCGGAAAAGGGGAGTAGCTGTTCACAGCCTCGTTGAGGTTGTCGGGTATCAGCACACTGTCCATTTTTACCAGGTGTGCTGCATCTGTACGGTTCACTGCCTGTAGTATGGTTAGTTGGGCAGCGGGGTATTGCTGCAGGGCCTTTATACTGTCTTTAACCGATAGCATACGGTATTGTACACTAATGGGCTTGTAGTTCCAGTTTTCTGTCTTAACAGAGCCGGTTTTGGTATTGTCGTTTGAGCAGCCTGCAGTTAGTAATGCAGCGATGCTGCACAGTAGTATTGTGATCTTCACTTTTGACATAAACCTGTTTACCGGTTTATCAAGCAAAACTGTGCCACTGGTCAGTGCATACAGCCAACATATACATTGGCCTTGCGCACAAATGCCTTTGATGCATAAGGCTTTATGGCTTTGAGTGAGGAGTCGGCAGTTTCGGCAGTCTCGTAGATGCCTGCTACCAGGGCAATATTGGTTAGTGTGCTTTGGTCACTATATGTGCTGTAGTATTCGAGGCTTTGGCTGCCCGATGGGTACCTGCGCGGGAAGTATTCGCCCCGGTACATTTCATCGTCATCCACCTCCGATAATACTATTTTGTGTTTTTTACGGTCATAGTAGCGGTTCAGTGTATCGATCGGCCAGGTAGTTGCTTTCTGTATATCAAACATCAGTGTTCTTAGCAGATAGTAGTCCTGCCCGGTATCAGCCACAGTTATATACAGCACCATGTAATTGAATGCCGAATCATCGGCCTCGGTGATCGGTGGTAATGTATCCTGCACTATCACAGCCGATGCTGTGCTATCTGCGCCACCTGCATGAGTATTCTGACCGGAACAGGCACTTAGTATAGCTACCGGCAACAGTAATGCCAGCAGGGCTGTTTCGCGCCTTAAAATGGACTTGGTCATATATCAGTGTATTACCGGCAGCAAAGTTATGGAATACGGGTAAAGAAGGGTAGGGATGAGGATCAGGGCATACGCTCTTTAAAGCGGTACACCATCTGGCGCATATGGGGTAGCTTGGTGTTGCGGATGATTATCTGGCAGTTGAAACCATTAGTGAACTTATACTCGAATTCATCGCAGTCATTATCCATCAATACCACCTGGTTGCGTGCAAAGAACTTCTTTAAGTAGGCGGTCCGGGTATTCAGCACTACTTTGTCGGCTAC
>CAYZKL010000144.1:0-4730 GCA_964478855.1 uncultured Flavipsychrobacter sp. | reverse complement strand
ACTGCAGTTTGGGGTGAGGGTCACCCCATATGGGGTGACCTTTGGGGGATGCCTACTGTCTGAATCAGATATGTCGAAAATGTGCGTGATTTTCGACTGTTCACCCCATTTTTGTTTTCTTCGCTCACCCCATTCCTCTAAGTTGTTGATTATCAACTGCAGTTTGGGGTGAGGGTCACCCCATATGGGGTGACCTTTGGGGGATGCCTACTGTCTGAATCAGATATGTCGAAAATGTGCGTGATTTTCGACTGTTCACCCCATTTTTGTTTTCTTCGCTCACCCCATTCCTCTAAGTTGTTGATTATCAACTGCAGTTTGGGGTGAGGGTCACCCCATATGGGGTGACCTTTGGGGGATGCCTATTGTCTGAATCAGAATGGTCAGAATAATAGAATAATAAGAATCCCTCATTTTGTTGTCACCTATCGATGGTTATCGGGACCCTCCCGATAGCTATCGGGATGACCCTACGAGGCCCCAACGTCACCCTCCCGATGGCTATCGGGATGAGCCTATTGTCTGAATCAGAATGGCCAGAATTTAAGAATGACCAGAATGCTCAGGTCAAGTATCTGTTGCCTTACCGATAGCTACCGGTATAAATAATAGGATGTGGTGTACAAAAACGAAACTAACATGTAAAGGTAAGCCGGGAATGGAATGAATATGGAGTAAGATATCCACTAAGGCGGCGTGCAATAATGATGTATGCATTGACTGTAAAGGGTTAGCGCGCAAAAAAATGCTGTGGATATTTTCTTTGGCTGAGGAAGGGGGATTACAAATCCCTAACTATGGCTTTCGGATCATAAATGCGAAAGAGCGAGTTGAAGAATAACCTAGCAATCACATTTTGCAATATATTTACTTGTTACGCTTTGCTTACCAACCAGATAAACAAGCACTAAAAAACAAACAATACAATCATGAAAGATCCGATAAGTGCAAAGAGGTGCGAACAACTGCACCCGAAAGCTAAAAATGTGTTCAAAGCATTTATAGAAGAATGTGAAACTACGCTGGGCATCAGCCTGCGGGTAGTGCAGGGCCTGCGCACCATTGCAGAACAGGATGCACTATACGCAAAGGGCCGCACTACGCCGGGACCAATAGTAACCAATGCCAAAGGTGGCACCAGCTACCATAACTACGGCCTGGCAGTGGACCTGGTACTGCTAAAAGCGGATGGTACCGTGGACTGGGGTTATGATATGTCGAAACTGGTGCCAATAGCTACAAAGCACGGACTGTACTGGGGCGGAAATTTTAAGACCATAGTAGATAAGCCTCACTTTGAGCTTACGTTTGGCAAGAAGCCATCTGAACTGCTAGCTATGCGCAATGCAGGTAAAGCAGATGCGAACGGGTATGTGCTGGTGTGAGTATCGATAGCGATTAGTAGCTCTGGGATTGCAAGTATAGTATAGTCTAGTAAACAAAAAAATGGGTAAGGCGTAGCAATCTACCTTACCCATTCGTAAGAAACTCTTCGCAGGAGTTTCTTTTCTTGATTCCGATCCAGATTAGACTAGTCTAGTCTAGTCTGGGCATCCGCAGACCCTTATCTTAAGGGCCCTGTGTGGTGGACGAGGATAGATCCTCGTACCGTCCTTTCCGCTTTTGATGCGCGGTATATGTAACGGTATGCTTCACCACATAACGGACAAGTAGAATTATCTTCCATACTTGTGCTATGTTAGACATTTTGGGCTGTCACTGCACCCATTGACTGCATGTCAATATCTTAATAACATCTGTGGATAAAGTGGAAGGCGGGAAACTAAAAGCAAATACTATATTTGCCCTGCACTTAGTTCAAACCACCACTTGTTTGCGCGCTTTGGTTCTCACCAGGAGATATCATAGCGCGCAACTATTTCAATCCAGTCCATCAAATTTATTTATTTATTTCGTCCCTTTAAAAAGAAAGAACTAACACCCCTGTGGAAAACTTATGAAGTGCACGCCCAATAAGAAGAATATATATTTACCCAATGTTTCAGGCTACAAATGGCTATGGTAGCCGTTTTAAAGAAAAAAAGAAACCTCAGGTGCTGCGAACAACTGAGGTTTTAAACATTTCTACCGTATCAATTTATCACGACACGAGTATGGAAGATGGCGTAAAGTTATTAAAAAGTTCTTTTAAAGTGCGTTTAAAGTGCGTTTAACGTACGTTTTATCGAAAATATGATCAGAACATTACGAGATCATTACCGGATCGTCATTAAAATATAGGAGTGACTATAACTTTTCCGTGCCTTATGCCGTCAAAGTACAGTTTGTATATGTCAGTCATATTACTAACATCACTGGTAAATACAGCGGACACAGGAAATATCAATGTTGCTCAGATCAACGATGCACTCATTCCGTCCCAGCCGAGTCTCTCTTCAGGACTCGGCGTGATGATTATTGATGCAGCTAAAACGATATCATTACCTATTTAAGTGCCAGGTTTCTACTCCCAGATTTTCAACTTCATTCATAAATCTTTTTATATCCTTGCGGCTCATACGGGTAGTAAAAATGTATTGATCATCTTCCAATTTAAATTTGATCTCAGTAAATAAGGCCCTGATACCAACCTCCCGTATAGATATCTCTTTGATCTTTTCAATAGGCATAATTCGGCCCTTTCTGAATAGGTTATAACTGAGCGATACTTCACAGTGTTGGTTATTAATTGTTATAAATTCAAAACCCAGGAAAATGTGATAGGCGTAAATTAAAAAGATGAAAGACAAAAGGTGTGTAAGCGGCATTTCCTGATGATAGGGAACATAATATATAAGCAATATTGCACCTGCTCCGCCTATTGATTGAGATAAGATCGAGTGACGTCCGATTTTCATAATATCGTTTTAAGGAACAGAGCGAAATTTAGGTGCAAATTGAAGTTATGAAATTACTATTGATCATTCAGATCGCAGATTTCAATGCCTAACGACCTGACTTTCTTCATTAATCTATCCAATTCCCTTCCAGAAAAATCGACCATAAACGAAATGTACTTATCATCATCTTTCAAATAGATCTTAACCCCTGTGCGAGCCATACCAATACCAACCTGGAGTAAAATGATCTCCTTGATCCTATCGAGGGGAATGATGATGTCTTTCTTAAAGGGGTTCAAAACAAACCTGATCTTTAACCGGTGCTGGTCCAATATAAAAAGATCGAAAAAGAATACTAACTCCAGTAAATACAATATAACAAATAGCACATTGACTATGAGCGGAACGTGACTATACGCAACAAAAATATACATGAATATGTACATAATTATGTACCACACAAGTCTCCAGATTCTTGACCAATACCCAATAATCATATCGCGTGTTTAGAGTATAAACAATGGGATCAGTTAACTGCCTGGTTTTACCTTTAAGCTATCAGCGGTCTGAGAGGGCGGCAAGCAAAATATTGCGTTTTTCACATGAACCGGAGCATTTAAAAAACAAATGAATATAGAAGTAATAAACAGGAAGTAAATATTTCTTTGTTTAATGGTCTGATACCCTTTGTCATCCGGTTTTTTCCTTGCCCTGTAAACAACAATTAATAAATTTATAATCAATAATAATTCAGCGGCAGTCAACATAAAAGCACTTCCCGGCCACCTTAAAGTCATAAACATGATACCGATACATGCTATCGAATACATGATACCGGTCAACAGGCAACCCAGAACCCTGAGGTCTGATACGTTCTTGTAGGGTTCATGTTTGAATGCGGACCTGAGCGGTATGTGATTTAACAGGAGTACTGAAAACAAGCCATAAAAGCTAGCAGATATCAACCCGAAAATAATTACAGCGACGACAAAATCTACAATAAATATCCTGAGCAGGATGGACGTGAGCAGTAAAAACCACAGTATTTTTTCAGTCAGCTTCATAAAAAGAAGAAAAATGGGGTTATAAAATGAAAAATGGTTTCGCGACGGTGATGATTGTTGATGCTGCTAAAATCAATTGTTGACTTGTATTATGTGAGCACTATCAGCGGTCTGTGACGGCTCGGAAAAAACCTTGTTCCTGATGTGAACCGGAGCATATGCAAAACAAAGGAAAATAGAAGTAATGAACAGGAAGTAAATATCCCGCTGAATTATAGCCCGGTAAACTTTATCGTTAGGCTTACTCCGGGACTTGAACAGGACGAATATTAAATTAACGACCAGCAATAATTCGGCAGCTATTATCGTATAAGAAGCACCCGGGAACGTCAACATAACCAACGTAATACCGATACATGCAATTCCATACATTTTACCGGTCAAGTGGCAACCCAGCCAAAGGTTGTAGCTTTTCTTATAAATTTCATGTTTGAATACTGAACTGAACGGTAGTTGATTTAACAAGGGAACTGATAATGCGCTGTAAAAGATTGCTATTATCATACCGAAAAAGAGTATAAATAAGAAATAATTTACAAAAAGTATCCTGAGCAGGATGGACGTGAGCAGTAAAAACCACAGCAGTTTTTCAGTCAGCTTCATAAAAGAAGAAAAAAGGGTTTACAAAAAATGAAAAAAGGTTTCAGAAGTGAACCTCTGAAACCTCTACTCTTTCTGCTCCCCCTGCTGTACTATTATCGAACGAATTCTATCAAGATTTGCAAAGAATCTATGATCTAAAGCCATTCTTGATGAATATCGCTATACTAGATCACAACCAATACACAGCTTAACCACCTGTTATTAATGGAAAGACATCCCATAT
>CAYZKL010000143.1:876-4741 GCA_964478855.1 uncultured Flavipsychrobacter sp. | reverse complement strand
GCTTACCCAAAAAATCGGTCTGCAGCTCTACTTATAGATATATACGCCGCTACTGATAACACTACAGGAAAAATATATTGGTATTATGTAACCGGGGGAAATATAGTACATTGATATACTAAACCGATAAGCATCATGAAGTACCTGATCACTATACTATTGACAATCTATGGCACGGCCCTTAATGCACAGGAGCTGACTGCCCATTACGATCCGGAATTGAAAGTGCATATTTCATTACCCGCCGGTTGGAACACCGTTAATATATATAAACCCAAAATAGAACCCATCATATTCCTTTCGTATAACGAAAGAAAAGGCGGGCTACGCACCTGCGGCTATCGCCACCATGTAAGGCTTGCCGTTTACGACTCTGTACGTAGCCAGGAAATAAAAAAGCTATTGGCGTCAATCAGCGCTAACCCGTACGCTTATATTAAATCTGATGCGACTTGCGATAATGTGCACGGATCTCCCGTCCGTACAAAGCTACGCATGGTCACCTACGCATACCGGCATAATGGTAAGATATACCTGCTGGAGTGCAAAACACTAAAACGAAGATTTAAAAGAACATTACCCCTGTTTTTCAATATTGCCAATTCCGTCAGGTTCGATTAACCTCACCAAACATTATTCCTTTTAAAAAACATTTTTTAACTTTAATTCTTATATTATGTCTCGCTTTTTCGATAATCTGTGGAACAATATTACTGACCCCGGCGGCAATGGTGTGGAAGGAGTTGATGACTATGAGGTGGACCCGCAACTCATCAGGGAGATGCGCCTTACCTACGGCGGAAGAGATAGTAATGGCAACAGGGTGTGGAAGGATGCGCAGGGACATCAATACAATGCCGACCAGTTGCGTAGGCGTTCAGATGGCGGCAATGACAGCAGTGGCAGTGCGGACTCAGTGTCCGATACCGACTGGCAGCAATATACCGGCAGCAGCAAACATGTGCCATCAGTAGCAAACCCAAAGACAGTGCTCAAAACCTATGGGTTTGTAGCTAAAACAAACCTGCCACTGGACAGGAAGAGCGCAATAAAACAACCTGATTTCGGTGAATATTACCAGCAACCTAAAATAGATAACCTGAAAGTAAAGCCGGCAATAGTAAGGCCACAATATGAATTTTCTGGCGAATGCCTGAAACTACTTGCCTTTGCTAAGATCGCCACAAATGTATATAACGACCCTACCGATGGAGATAATGCAACTTTAATTGATGGATGGAAACAAGCTGATTACCCTATTATTGCAGAACTGAAAAGAAAAAACGTACAATTTGATGATATTCGTGCAGACTTTTATTCTCAACTATATCAGCGTACCGACCCTAAAACCAATCAAACCGAATATGCTTATGCCATAAGAGGTACCGATTCATTTGAGGACCTGATTGCAAACGGCAGACAAATTTTAGGTAGCGCAGACCAGTATAATTTGGCATTTTCGAACACACAAAAAATTGATGCATTTTTTAAGGCTTTGGGCAAAAAAGTTACTTTCATAGGGCATTCGCTGGGTGGCGGTATGGCTAGCCTGGCAGGCTTATTAACAGGCAGGCCCACCGTTACGTTTAATGCGGCCGGGTTATCAATCGGGACTAAACTAAGTAAAGGTGTAGTTAATAAAACATCGGGCAATATTAAGGCCTACATAGTTAAAGATGAACTTATCGATTTTCTTCAGAAAACAATTCTATTGAAGACGGAAGGCCAAATAAAAGAACTGCAGGCAGATGAATTGTATGACGGGGCCAATATGTATCTCCGCTACCAGTTACACCGAATGTCTTCTGTGATCAAGGGTATCATTAATGAATGTGCACGAGGTGCTATTAATAGTTCTGTGAGGAAAAGCCTTAATGAGGTTTCGTTTATAAAATATTGATCATGCGAATATTGCTAATAGTTATCATTTTCCTTGGCTGCTGTTCCGGCTGCGCATCACAAACCAGTTCGTCCGGCCAGGTGCAGATCAACCGCACAACATATCACAGGTCTCCGTACCTCGATACTACTCATCTTCACGGAAAGCACATAGAATTGTATGAAAAAACAAAATGCTGGGAGCTTGCTGTAGCTGTATACGAAGAGGATACTGCGAAGATAAAATCGCTTTGCAGAAAGGATACCACATTGGTACATTGCCGTGAAAATAAATTTCAAGGGACATTACTCGAATGGGCCGTATTTAATTATCGTTATTATGCATCTAAAGCACTTCTGGAATGTGGCGCAGATCCTAATGCAAAGGACTATGAAAATAAAACGCCATTTATTTACGCCGCACGAGTATATGAAACATCCGATTATTTAAAGCTGTTACTCGCATATGGCGGCAATGTAAATTCCCGTTCAAATGATGGACAAAACAAAACACCGCTTTTTGCCGCTGCTAAGCAGCGGCTGGAAAGCGTAAAAATACTTGTAAATGCCGGTGCTAATATAAATGATACATCAGGTTATTATGGGCTAACAGCTCTCCATTGGGCATGTGTAACGAATAAAATTGACATTGTTGAATACCTGATCATAGACTGCAAGGCCGATTACATACTCCCCCTGATGGACAATAAAAGAGAAAACATAGACTTCATTAACAATATGGATTTCCAGCCCGGCACTCCGGAATATGCGTCAAAAATGCGGGTACTTGAGTACATAAAAAAGCATGAGCGTAAGTAATATACATCCCTTAAGTTACACTTCATGGCCTCTGTTTTTGAGGCATGACCGGTACTTGCACATCGGGAAGGGAGCAAAGTATGACAAATAAAATACGCATATTAATTGAATCGTTTGATCTCTGTAGCGTCAAACCAGTGCTCCAGGGTATATCGCCGTGCATTATGTCCGAGCTTTATTGATGCCTGCTCCATCTGGCGCAGTGTGGCGGCAGTAGGGGATGCCTCATATTCATTCAGCACATCCCGGAATGTGATCATGCTTGCTTCCACATCTTTGTCTTCCACTATACACAGCTTACCCCAAAACAGGCGGAGGAAGTCTTTGCGGGCCTTTATATAATCTGGGGTGCCTATGTCCTCTGTTACCAGGGTGGCAGCAGCCTCGGTAGCCTCGGCATAGTACTGTAACTGCTTTTCGTAAAATGCTTTTTTGTACTCTTTTGCCGTCTGGTGGTTGCGCTCTTCTTCTATCCGGTTGTCTTCCTTCTTCTGCTGCACATAGGTGAAGTAAGAAACGCAGATACCCGCTATTATAGCAGCACCCTGCAATATCTTTATAAACCGCTCAACATATTCAAATCGTGACTTTGGTTCTTTATTATCCTGCGTATCCATTTATATCGTTTTCACACAAAGTACAAAATGTGAATTGTAATATATAATTAAGTGCCTTACCCATTATCCCTTACTCCTTATCCCTAAACAGGCATGACTTATGAAAATAATTATTACTTTGCAACCCAAAATATATATAACATGGGCAACTGGATCACCTGGGTATTCATCATTCTTGTTGGTTTGTTCGTTTGGCGGGTGTTCTTTTCCGGCGATTCTGCCGAATAGTATAACCTGTCATTTGCTTTTCCCGGAGCGAGCTATTGCGGTGCCGCAAAGCCCCTATGTTAATGGGTTATCCACATTGCGCACATTTTTATCATATCGCTCACAAATTCCGCAGTTGCGGTGCGCATTTTCACATTAAAATGCCTACCTTTGCACCTCAATTTTAAAATTTAAACGATTTAACTATATAAAAAATGGCAGACTTACGCTTACAGCGCAACTTTGGTATTGCCGCCCACATTGATGCGGGCAAGACCACGATGACAGAACGTATCCTTTATTATACCGGTGTGAACCACAAAATAGGTGAGGTACACGAAGGT
>CAYZKL010000143.1:0-811 GCA_964478855.1 uncultured Flavipsychrobacter sp. | reverse complement strand
CTTCCCTACTACACAGGGTAAGATATTACCGGATTCAAAGAACTATAAGTTCAACATCATTGATACTCCGGGTCACGTGGATTTCACCATCGAGGTGGAGCGTTCACTGCGTGTACTGGATGGCCTTGTGGCCCTGTTCTCTGCGGTTGATGGCGTTGAGCCTCAGTCTGAAACCGTATGGCGCCAGGCAAACCGTTACAAGGTTCCGCGTATCGGTTTCGTAAACAAGATGGACCGTATCGGTGCTGACTTCCTTATGGTGGTACAGCAGGTTAAGGATATGCTTGGTGCAAAGTCTGTACCACTGCAGCTGCCTATCGGTGCTGAAGATCATTTTAAAGGTATCGTCGATCTGATCACCATGAAGGCGATCATTTGGGATGATGCTACACAGGGTATGACCTACACTGAAGTTCCGATTCCTGCAGATATGAAGGTGTGGATTTCTGGCGTGCCCACCTCGTAGAGGCTGTTGCCGAATACGATGACAAACTGCTTGAAAAATTCTTTGCAGATGCAGACAGCATCTCTGAAGACGAGATACACGAAGCTGTGCGTAAAGCATGTCTTGACCTGAGCATTGTACCAATGCTTTGCGGTTCTGCTTATAAGAACAAGGGTGTACAGGTAGCGCTGGATTGCGTTATCCGTTACCTGCCTGGCCCGCTTGATGTAGAATCTATCAAGGGTATTAATCCTGATACCGGTGAAGAGATCGAGCGTCACCCGAATGCTAAGGAGCCATTTGCGGCACTTGCGTTCAAGATCATGACCGATCCTTTCGTTGGTCGTCTTGCGTTCTTCCGGTGCT
>CAYZKL010000142.1:3768-4854 GCA_964478855.1 uncultured Flavipsychrobacter sp. | reverse complement strand
CTTACCGCGACTGGATTCCTGGCAGCTGGGCATACTACAGCCCAACATGGCCTGAGGTTGGTTTCTACTTCGGTACGTTTGGTCTGTTCTTCACTTGCTACTTCCTTTTTGCCAAGTACTTCCCGGTTATCGCTGTTGCGGAGATCAAGTTTGTACTGAAAACATCAGGTGAGAACTACAAGAGGAACATGGAAAAGATCGAAACGCAATCTGCTGAAGATTTCATACATGAAGTGAACAGCCATCATGACGAAGAGCATCACGAAGCTGCTCATCATTAATAAATGGCTTGCTGGTAAATTTTGAATATTGACTTTTGAATATTGAATTAAGATGGCTATAAAAAAGTTTGCGGTGGCTGCATATGACGACGAGGACGTATTGTTCCCGGCTGTTAAAAAAGTACGCCAGAGCGGTTACAAATTACACGATATCTATACCCCGTTCGCTGTTCACGGACTGGACGAGGCTATGGGTCTGAAAGCTACGGATCTGCACATAGCAGGATTTATCTATGGCCTTTGCGGTACTTCTACTGCTGTAGGCTTCATTTCCTGGATATTCTGTTCAGACTGGCCTATTAACTATGGTGGTAAACCACACTTCGCATTACCGGCCTGGATACCGATCACTTTCGAGCTGACCGTATTATTTGCCGCTGTGGGTATGGTGCTTACTTTCTGCTACCTCAACCAGATCATGCCGGGTGTTAAGAAACACATTTTCCACCCGCGCCAGACAGATGATACGTTTGTAATAGCACTGGAACTTAATGAACATACAACAGAACAGGACGCTATTGCCTTCCTGAAATCTACAGGAGCAAAAGAAACTTCTGTACAGATAGCTGAAGCAGGCTGGTGGTATGGTCGCTGGGATGAAAAAGAGCCGTATGAGTCAATGACCGCTCTGCCATCATCAGCACACTAATTAAAGACAATTTTTGAATACTGAATATCGACTTTTGAATATGAACAAGATTAAAAGCATAGTAGTAGCAAGCCTGGGAATAGCGATATGCCTCGCTTCCTGCAATACAGGCGAAATGCGTCGTAATCCGGGCCGCATCTATGCCCCTGATATGAC
>CAYZKL010000142.1:0-3706 GCA_964478855.1 uncultured Flavipsychrobacter sp. | reverse complement strand
AGCCAGCTGGATATCAAGCAGCGTTGGATGGTATTGGCTTACATCAAAAAGATACAGTCTGAAAATGGTGGCGATGCGTTCACTTTCGGTGAAAGCACAGCAGCACCTGCAGCCCAGGCTGATTCAGCAAAAACTGCTGCACCGGCTGTTGCCGCTGCCGATACAAAGGCAGAAGGGCACCATAGCATGGAAGCTAACAGGAAATAATATTTGATAATTTTTTGAAAGTATTTTAATAAAAGTTGCGAACAATGAATGATCGTTTTGAGATACCCGGACGTTTGAAAAATACCAGCCTTGCACTGATAGGAGTAGGAGTGCTCACGTTGGTTGCCGGTATAGCTACGTTGCTTATGGGCCATGCCAGCACTGATGCCGATAAAGCCCGCTTCTGGGCAGTATTACTGCATGACAGTGTGTTTTTTACGTTGATCACTGCTGTCAGCATATTTATACAGGCTGCAGTATCACTTGCACAGGGCGCATGGTTAGTGGCTTATCGCCGCGTACCTGAGGCTATCGGTGCTAACTCATGGATATTTGGTGTAATAGCCTGTATCATTATGTTTACTATCATATTCTTCTTCAGAGATTCTCATGGTGTTAACTCTATCTACCCATGGGTTACTCCTGATAAAAATGACAAGATATTGATGGGTAAAATTGCTTTCCTGAACAAACCGATGTTCATTGGTTTCTCTGTTGCTACCGTTGGCTTCTTCGCTTATTTTGGTAATAAATTCCGCGCTATGTCTATCGCACAGGAAAGCGCTCCTAAAAATGACACTAAGATATACTGGAAAGTTTTCCGTCTCTCTGGCTTGTTCCTGATCGTTTATGGTCTTTCCCAGATGAGCACTATCCCTTGGTTATGGATCATGAGTATCCAGGCACACTGGTTCTCTACATTGTTCAGCTGGTATTCATTTGCAAGTATTTTCGTAAGCGGTATGTCTCTGATCCTGTTATGGGTGGTTTATCTGAAAAATCAGGGCAATCTTGGCCTGGTTACCAGCGAGCACATGCATGATCTCGGTAAGTTCATGTTTGCATTCAGTATCTTCTGGACTTACCTGTGGTTTGCACAGTACATGCTGATATGGTATGCGAATATTCCTGATGAAACTGTTTATTTCAAATTGCGTCAGCAAGGACCATACAGTGTTATCTTCTACGCTAACTTCATCATTAACTTTGTAATGCCGATCATCATCCTGATGTCTCGTCCTAGCAAGCGTAATTATTTCACAATAACTTTCACAGCTATGCTGATCATATTCGGTCACTGGCTCGATTACTTCCAGATGATCATGCCTGGTCCACTTCGTGAGAACTGGCACATCAACTGGTATGAGATAGGTATCTTCATGGGCTTTGCAGGTTTACTGGTATTCCTTGTATCACGTACACTTACAAAATCATCACTGGTACCGGCCAATAACCTGCTGCTTAAGGAAACAGTAGTACATATTGCATAATTACAGGCAGGTATATCCGGCCACAGGATTGAAGGAAATAACATTTAATAAGTAAAATATAAGCTGATCGACCATGTCGGGATTTATAGTAATAACATTGATAATTCTGGTATTCATCATTATTTACCAGATCGGTAAGGCTAGCGAATATGCTTCGGTAATTCGCGGCGAAGAAAAGGCGAAAGCACAAACAAACCGTACTATCGGTTGGTTGTTGTTGCTGATGTTCCCTCTGGGTTGCTGGGGTATATGGGAATGCCATGAAATATTTAAAGACAGGATGTTGCCTATCGCGGCATGTAAGTCTGGTGAGAACTATGATATGATGTTCAATATCACTACGTTGGTTACAGGTATCGTATTCTTTGCTACACAGTTCGTTCTGTTCTGGTTCGCCTTCCGTTTCCAGGATAATGGTAAGCGTACTTCTTTCTTCTTCTCTCATGATAACAAATTAGAAGTTATCTGGACAACTATCCCTGCGATAGTAATGGCAATACTTGTGGCGATAGGTCTGCGTAACTGGTTTGATGTTACGTCACCTGCTCCTCCTGAAGCTACTGTTGTTGAGGTTGTTGGTAAGCAGTTCAACTGGATCATCCGCTATCCTGGTAAAGACAATGAGTTAGGTAAAAGAGATTTCCGCAAGATCAATGATGCAAACAATATCCTTGGCCTTGATTGGAGCGATCCGCATAATGCAGATGATATCATTGCACAGAACGGTGAGCTGCATATAGTAGTGAACAAACCAGTGAAATTGTTGATAGGTTCGCGTGATGTGATACATGATGTTGGTTTAACGCATTTCCGTTTGAAGATGGATGCTGTGCCTGGTATCACCACTACATTGTGGTTTACCCCTACGATCACTACAGAGGACATGAAGAAACGCACAAACAATCCTGATTTCGTATATGAGATATCTTGCGATCAGATGTGCGGTAAAGGACACTATTCTATGCGCGGTACTATAATTGTGGAAACACAGGCTGAGCATGATAAGTGGATGGCAAGCCAGCAGACCTATTACTCAGGTAATAATCCAGCAGCCGCGCCTGCGGCGCCTGCTGCTGAGCCGGCAAAAACAGAAGTAAAAACAGATACCTTAAAAGCAGTAACGAAGATATAATCGGCTATAGCGTATAGCATAAAAGTGCAAAAAATGAATAACGAAGCAATCATTATCGATGGACATAATGTAGCACATGGTGCAGATGCTGCTGCGGGTCATCATGGACATGAACATCACGAACAACATTTTATCTGGAAGTATATTTTCAGCCAGGATCATAAAATGATCTCTAAGCAGTTCCTGCTTACGGGTATCATCTGGGCTGTGATAGGTGCATTGATGTCAGTATTTTTCCGTCTCCAGCTTGGTTTCCCGGATTCTACTTTCCCGATCATGGAGAAATTCCTTGGCGAATGGGCTAAAGGTGGTAAACTGACACCTGAGTTTTATTATGCATTGATCACCATGCACGGTACCATATTGGTGTTCTTCGTACTTACTGCCGGTCTTAGCGGTACGTTCGCAAACTTGCTTATCCCTTACCAGATCGGTGCGCGTGATATGGCTTCTCCGTTTATGAACATGCTTTCTTACTGGTTCTTCTTTGCAGCCAGTATCATCATGCTTGTATCATTATTTGTTGAGACCGGTCCTGCATCAGGTGGATGGACAACTTATCCTCCGCTCAGTGCATTGAAAGAAGCATCTCTTGGTTCCGGTATTGGTATGGATCTGTGGTTGTTAGGTATGTCTTTATTCGTCGTGTCTTCACTGCTTGGAGGTCTTAACTACATCGCTACTATCCTGAATATGCGTACTAAGGGCATGACAATGACCCGTATGCCATTGACTATCTGGGCGTTGTTCTTTACAGCGGTATTGGGTGTACTTTCTTTCCCTGTACTATTCTCAGGTGTTGTGCTGCTGATATTTGACCGTAACTTCGGTACCAGCTTCTACCTTTCTGAAATATTCATAGGAGGTAAAGCTTTGCCGCACATCGGTGGTTCCGCCATCCTTTACCAGCACTTGTTCTGGTTCCTAGGCCATCCTGAGGTGTATATCATCATGCTGCCTGGTATGGGTATGGCTTCTGAGATATTATCTACACACAGCCGCAAACCTATCTTCGGTTATTTTGCGATGATCATATCACTGGTAGGTATCACATTGCTGGCGTTCCTGGTTTGGGCGCACCATATGTTTGTTACCG
>CAYZKL010000141.1:3470-4906 GCA_964478855.1 uncultured Flavipsychrobacter sp. | reverse complement strand
TTCCCTCTTTGGTAGAGCAAAGACTACAAGTGTCGAACTTTTTTCATAATGATTTGAAAAATTTGACCTTGTTACGTAGTTTATTAACTGGAATAAATACTTAGATAATTGACTTGGCAATAGAATACCATCCACAACTATGGAATAATATACCAAGGTATGATTAATATCCTGAATATATACTTGCAATAGTTGAGCCAGTTGTAAGTAATATGTTTCTAATCTTTTGATTGTAACCTTTCCTTCGTTTTATATCTTCTGCATGTGTGTAACCACCATTTGAACTAAATATTATCCCTTCCCAATGGGGTAATATTTAGCCATTTCTGAATTATTAATACTAAACGTAATTCGATTTACCCATCGCTCTTTAGATTTCTAAGTATAGGATCAAATTGGAGCTTAAATACACCATTGTTAAGTTCAGGGTTACTCTTTATGACACCACTATATACTTTGTCATAGTTCACAACTATCATTCAGAATTTGCAGTATTTCTTGCATTGAGCTATATTGGATGAAAATCCTAGTCTGTGGATAAATTGAGGACATACTTTCGGCAAGTCGGTTTTATGGGGGATGACTTGGATACAGTTACCGACGCTTTCGGTATTCAAGCATTCGATAAAAATGACCTTTTTGTGATGGAAGGCAAAACCAGCAAGTATATCGGACTCGTTGAAACAGGTATGTTCCAGTACTATGTTATAAAGGATGGCGAAGAAATAACCAGCTATGTATCTGTAGCTGGTACGTGGGTAGCATCTGTAATGAGTTTTGTGAGCGAAAAACCATCTCTTGAAAATATTCGTGCGATAACTCCCGGAAGTATTTATACAATAAGCAGGGTTAACCTGAAGAAACTGGTGCAAGAAATAGAAGGATTTAAGGATTTTTATATTGCTTTGCTTGAACAGTCCATTTGTGGTATTGACGAAAGCAGACACGATCTAATAGTGCTTACTGCCGAGCAACGATAGGAGAAACTATTAAGAAACCAACCCCATTTACTGCAGCAAATACCGCTGCAACATCTTGCATCTATGCTGGGCATCACTCCCCGCCATCTCAGCCGTATCAGAAATAATATCCGCTAAAAAATAGTTTTGGACATTTGTCCGCTGAACTCCTTTACGAGTGAATGACTTTTGCACTGTCAATAAAAAAATGACGATAATATGCAAAAGATCTCAACAACCATTTTATGTGTAACGCTGTTCAGCAGCGCATTCGGCCAGAGCCGCTTTTCTCAAAACGAACTAAGCATCAACGGGTTCCGCAATCCTTCAGTAGGGGCCGAATTCCGAATGAACAAAATGTCGGTGCATGGCGGTTATTATCCTACGGCTTTTAAGTCAGGAGAGAATACTAGTTTCTTTAAGGCGGGTACAACGTTCTGGTTTTTGCCTGTCGGTAAGAAAGAAATCCCGTCATCT
>CAYZKL010000141.1:0-3460 GCA_964478855.1 uncultured Flavipsychrobacter sp. | reverse complement strand
TTTTACGCAGGTGTTAGCTATTTGCGTGGGTTTAACCGGGACTATGAAAAGAAGAATGCCTTAGGTCTTGAAACCGGTTTTCGTTGGATGATATGGAAAGGATTGAACTTTCGAATTGGCGCAATCGCAGTAACTGCCAAAGGACAAGGCATAAAAATAAACCCAACGCCGGGTATTAGTTATTCTATAAAACTCTAAGAACCAGCTATGAAAGCAATAATCGGCACAGGTCAGTTGGGGCTGGCTATAATGGATGCGCTATTGAGCGACAATCCAAATGAGGATATCCTCCTTGTAAACAGGACCGGCAAATTACAAATATTGTTGCCTGCCAATGTACAGTTGATGGCTGCGGATGCTACAAATAAACATGAGGCTGAATTCATATTTCGCGATGCAGATGTAGTCTTTAGCTGCACGGATGTACCTTACCAAATGTGGAAAACATTTTACCCAGCAATAACATCTGCAATGACATATGCGCTCAATAAAACTAATGCCAGGCTGGTTTTCGCAGACAACATGTATTCATACGGGAATGTTTTGGGAATTCCAATGGTTGAGTCTATGCCGCACACTGCAAAGACAAAGAAAGGTAAGATTCGCGCTGCTGTCATACAAGCATTGCTATACTCAGCAGAGCCGTTTAGTGCGAGGGTAGCTATAGTAAAGGCCGCCGATTTCATAGGTCCACGAATCCATAAAGGCATTTTCGGTACCGATTTCTTACACAAACTGTATAATGATAAAGCAATCAACCTGTTCGGTGATTCTGAATTTGGGCACACCTTTACCTATATACATGACTTTGCCCGAGCAATAGTAAATGTTAGCAATGCTCCTGATGCATCCGGGCAAATATGGCATGCTCCTAATGCAAGAGCTATCAGCCCCACAGCATGGATAAAGTTATTTGAGCATCAAAGTGGTAAAAATGCAATGGTAAAGCACATGCCAAAAGCATTGGTAAGAATAGCTGGGTTATTCAACACATTGGCGAGAGAGTTATACGAATTGGCTTACCAATTTGAGAATCCGTACCTCGTGGATCATGAAAGATATATAGCCCGGTTTGGCAATCATTCTACAGATCATGAAACTATCGTAGCAGAAACTATATCATGGTATTTAAATGCGAAGCTTCAATAATCTTTTTTTTAGCCAAACTATTATTAGACATATGTCCTCTGTCAGAGGTATATGTTGAGATAGCTTTGCATCAACAAAAACCAAAACTTTAAAAACAAAATGGAATCAACAAAATCAACTAAGCAAATTGGAATCCTACTGGTACTGGGAGCAATAGCATTGCTGGTACCATATACGATGCTGACCATCATTTTTGAATACCCGGATATTCTGCGCCAGGATATAACCATCATTCTCACTAAATTTCACCAAGGTGGACATAGGCTGATCTGGACGTGGTTCGCTTTCGCTGTAACTGGCTTGCCGCTGATACCAGCGTATATCTTAATAGGGCAGCAACTTGAGAAGAACGCTTATTGGGTTCGAACAGCCACTGCTATAGGTGTAGCCGGGCTGATAGTACAAATGATAGGCATACTGCGGTGGACATTTGTTGTGCCTGTATTAGCAGATACGTTTGTCAATTCAACCGACCCTGCAACTAGAGCAGCAACCCTTGTAGCATTCAAAACTATTCACCAGTTTGGTGGCGTATTGCTGGGCGAGCATTTAGGTCAGCTGTTTACAATAACGTGGACGGTTATTTTGTCTTTCTCTTTTGCAAAGCTTAAGTTATTCCCAAGGTGGATCAATATGTTGGGCTTTATCAGTGCAAGCATTTACCTGTTGGCACAAGCTGAGTTGTTTGCTACCGTGATGCCGGGCTTTCCTGTATGGTCAATGGCCGGGTTCATTGGCAGCACACTTTGGTTAATCTGGCTTGTTGTTATAGGTATCCAATTTATCAGAATAAAGAGTATGCATTAATATTAATCACTTTAAAAATCATAAAAATCATGACCACTAAGATCATTTTCCTCGTTACAGTACTTTCTTACGCAGTGATTGCCAGCCAGCCGTTTATGTACCTACTCGCGCTGAAGCATACCCAAATGAACCTTAACGCAAACAGTTATACAGAAGTACGAAAGCTCATCGACACAGCTATGCGAAACAACTTTAAATACGTACTGTATACTGCGGTATTTGCTAACCTGGGACTGATAGTCGCAAATATCAGGAATCCTGGTGGGCTTGTATTTATAACGGCATCCATTTCCTTTATTGCCCTCATTGTTGACATAATGCTTACCATAAAAGGCAGTTTGCCTATTAATGATGTCATCAACACATGGCCAGCCGGTAATACTCCTGCAAACTGGACGGAGTATCGTGATAATTGGTTCCATATATTTCAATATCGACAAATTGCAAGCATTACAGGGTTTCTGAGTTTGCTAATAGGTATAATATTCGGTGGTAAATAAGGTCTTATGAAAATGTAATAACAAATTCTATGCACCCCAGGCTTACCTGTGTAGTTGAAGGTATCATGATTGATTTAAGTAGTCTACTTCGGAATAAAATAGAATCAATATTTTATAAAATTTAAACCATTAACTTATGCGTCTCTTTGTATCAAATTTTAAGTGGGTTATGCTTGTTTCAGGACTTTTGACCTTCACCATGCTTCAGGCATTAATCTCGCCTCAGGCATCTCTGCAATCAAACTTTGGCCAAACAATGGAAAGTAATTTATCCGAGATCATTGTTCGGAATTGGGGAGCATTAATTGGTATTGTTGGTATCATGCTGATATACGGAGCCTTTAGGGAATCGGTAAGACGATTCGTTCTAGTAATAGCCGGAAGCAGCAAGATTGTCTTCATTCTCCTTGTGCTAACTTCAAAGGAAAGTTATATGAGATTTGGGGCAGGAACAGCAGTGATTGCTGATTCAGTTATTGTCACTTTATATATTGTGTATCTTCTCCTTACAATTAAGCGTAGTGTTTAGGCGAGATTATTAGTTAGGTGTGAAAAATAATTACTGATGAGTACGGCGCAGACTATGCGAAAACTATTGATAGTGTAGAGTGCATTTCAGGCTCCCAGGCGAATCACTTAATAATTTGGCTAGTGGCACACTCGCGTCTCAGGTTCGTTTTTAGAGTACAATCGGTATTACGGCATATCTCGTGCCGAATCGGTAAGTGTTAAACGTAAACTAAAAATTAAGAGGACGACCGTTATTGGCGTAAACACTATTTTTTCGAAATTATTGTTTGAAAGCAGATTGCCAATTGTGTTTATAGTGAAAAGCCCAGCTATTATATACAGCATGATCTTAATGATCAAACTGCTTATTCTGACTTTGAAAATGCCGGCGTATATCCCAACAACAGCCAGCATAATCAAATTTACAATCACAGATGCTGTTTCAAATACCAGCATCTGTGAATTGTCTTTCAATCTATCTCCCCAAACAATTT
>CAYZKL010000140.1:0-4935 GCA_964478855.1 uncultured Flavipsychrobacter sp. | reverse complement strand
GTTGATCTTCATTTTGGGCCAAGGGTTCAGCTTAATGGCTACACTTATCAGCGTAAAAGAACCCGATATCATGGCCTGGCTGGCAATAACTGCCGCCACGGTAGCGATCATGATGCCCGGAATGACGAACCACTGGGGCATGATCTCATAGAATGGATTCTTGACCAATGAGTTCCACGGAATATTGCTGTGTACATTAAGCAGGAACGCACCCTGGCCCAGGTAGTTGAGTATCAGGCAAAGCTTCACAAAAGGCCAGGAGATACGGATATTGGCACGGCCACAATGCCCGAGATCGGAATAGAGCGCCTCGGCTCCCGTGGTACAGAGAAAGACCGCCCCCAGTATCCAGAACCCTTTGGGGTACTGCACCAGTATCTGTATGGCATAGTAAGGATTGAATGCTTTAAAGATGTGCCAGTCGTTGGCAATATTGAGCTGATGAACGCCCAATATGGCCAGCATAGAGAACCAGGTGAACATGATAGGGCCAAACGCCTTACCGATGGATGAGGTACCGAACTGCTGAAAAAAGAACAGGGCGGCAATGATGGCCAGTACTATATACACAATACTCATGGTGCCTATACCGCTCAGTGTAGGTATGCGCCGCAACCCCTCTATGGCAGATGTGACCGAGATGGGCGGGGTGATCATACCATCGGCCAGCAGTGCGGCACCGCCTATCATAGCCGGAAAGACCGTCCACTTGCCATGCCGTCGTACCAGGGCGAATAAAGAGAAGATACCACCCTCCCCTTTGTTGTCGGCCCTAAGGGTCAGCACTACATACTTTATAGTGGTTTGCAGGGTAAGTGTCCAGATGATACAGGACAGGGAACCTACGATCAGTAATTCATTGATTTCTTTGCCATTGCAAATGGCGTTCATAACGTAGAGCGGCGATGTACCAATGTCTCCATATATGATACCAAGGGCTATTAAAACACCGGCTAAAGACGCCTTATTCAGATTTTTTGACAAAACCGCGGGTTATGATTTAATGAAGAGGGTCAAAGTTAGCAATAAAGGTTTTTAAAATTCAATATTTCTTAACAGGCAGAATGTATAAAAATGGTTATTGTTCATTAGTCCGTACGTCACATTAAGTAACCTCGATTTTAATTTTTACGTACTTAAGGATTCCGTACCTTTGCAGCCGCTTATATGGTAAAAATAGAGAACATAGAATTAGGGGAATTCCCGCTACTGCTGGCACCTATGGAGGATGTGAGTGATCCGCCCTTTCGTGCGGTGTGCAAGGAGCAGGGAGCTGACCTGATGTTCACAGAGTTCATATCGTCTGAGGGGTTGATTCGTGATGCTATCAAGAGTAGGCAGAAGCTGGACGTTTTTGACTACGAAAAACCGATAGGCATACAGATATTCGGCGGCGATGAGGATGCAATGGCCATGTCGGCGAAAATAGTGGATACTACCAATCCCGACCTGCTGGACATCAACTTTGGCTGCCCGGTAAAAAAAGTAGTGTGCAAAGGTGCAGGTGCTGCAGTGCTTAAGGATGTTGACCTGATGGTGCGCCTTACCAAGGCCTGCATACGCTCAACCACCCTGCCGGTAACGGTAAAGACCCGCCTGGGCGGGGATAATAATACCCGCAATATAGAAGAAGTAGCAGAAAGGCTCCAGGATATCGGCGTAAAAGCCCTGTCCATACATGGGCGCACCCGTATGCAGCTCTATAAAGGCGAGGCAGACTGGTCGCTGATTGCAAAAGTGAAGAACAACCCCCGCATACATATACCCATATTTGGCAACGGAGATATAGACACCCCGCAGAAAGCGCTGGAATACCGCAACCGGTATGGCGTGGATGGCATAATGATAGGCCGTGCAGCTATCGGGTATCCATGGATATTCCGTGAGGTAAAACACTATATGGCAACGGGCGAAATGCTGGCACCGCCTACTATAGCTGAGCGACTGCATGCGTGCCGCAAGCACCTGAACGGCTCTGTGCAGTGGAAGGGACAGAAACTGGGCATCCTGGAAATGCGCCGCCATTATGCCAGTTACCTGAAGGGTTTATCGCATGTAAAAGAGTACCGCAACAGGCTGGTATCTACCGAAAACCTGGACGAGATCAATGGTATTCTCTGCGAAGTGGAAGAGTTCTACTCAGGTGAACTACAACCTGCATAAATGACCCGTATAGGCCTCATATCAGATACACACAATTTCCTGGACGATAATGTCTTTAAGCATTTTGAACAATGCGACGAAATATGGCATGCCGGCGATTTCGGCACCTCGGCCATATCCGACAAGCTTAAGGCCTTCCGCCCGCTACGTGGTGTGTACGGCAATATAGACGGGCAGGACATACGAAGTGAATTTCCTGAAAAGCTGCGATTTACCTGCGAAGGGGTTAATGTATTCATGATGCATATAGGCGGCTACCCGGGCAGATACACCCTACCGGCGAAGACCGAATTATTTGCCGATCCTCCGCAACTATTCATATCGGGCCACTCCCATATTCTTAAAGTGATCTACGACGAGAAAATAAAATGCCTGCACATGAACCCCGGTGCGGCCGGTAACCACGGCTGGCATAAGGTACGCACCATCATCCGCTTTGTCATCGACGGCAAGGATATGAAACAATGCGAAGTAATAGAACTGGGCAACCGCTAGGATTCACGAATCTCATTTATTCAATAACTCAGTTACCGGCTTACCTATACAGCCATTGGGCATCTGTATATGCAACAATGCGGCAAGCGTAGCGGCTATATCCGTCATATTCACCACAGTATTTGTAGCGCCTGTGGGTATGTGCCATCCGTACCACAACAGCGGGATATGCGTATCATAAGCATTCCAGGTGCCGTGAGTGGTGCCGGTAGCATGTCCTTCGCCGCTGAACCAGCCCGGGTGCATGATCACCTGTATAGCGCCGCAGCGTGCTTTGTAATAGCCATTAGTGACCATTGTTTTTATTGGTTCCGGTAAGTTGATATTGCCCGATGCCTCTAGGTCTACTACCGTTGCCACCTCAGGGCGGGTGTCCAGCCACTGAGTAATTGTTTCATTCAGTTTATTGCGATCAATCCCTGATTTGGAGATCACTGCGTTATTCAGGTACACCTGGTAGTTCTCGAATGCGAGCACAAGAGAGTCTTTATGAAGTACAGATGCGAGGTAGCTGTTAAGTTCCTTTGCATAGTTTATACCTGATACTCCTGCCGGGATGTGATTGTCTGTAAGAAAAGCCGGATTGTGGGCAGCACCGTGATCGGCACTCAGGAAGAACAGGTGGTTGCCTGCTCCTATTGTTTTATCAAGATAGTCAAGAAAAGCAGCAATATCTCTGTCCAGCCGCAGGTACATATCTTCTACCTCTAAAGAGTTCGGACCGAACTGGTGGCCCACATAGTCCGTAGATGACAGGCTCACTGCCAGGAAATCGGTCTCCTTACCCATACCCAGCTGCGCTCCTTTTATGCAGGCCTCCGCCATCAGTATAGTATAGGTATTGCCTGCAGGCGTACCTTTCAGCACACTTCGGCGTTCTTTATCAGAAAGAGAATCGAACCTGTGGGGGAATACCGGTTTTTGTGCTCCTTTAAAGGCACGCTCATAATTATTATCGTCAGCGGTACTCTCCGTATATTCTGCTTCCGGGTAAAGCAATGGCCAGTTCAGCTTCAACAGGCTGTCTGCCGTGTTCCTGTCATTAAATGCCTGCAGCCAGCCCGGGTTTTGATCTTTATAATAATTGCTGGTCGCAAATCTGCCTGTTTTATCATTGTACCAGTAAGCAGCATTGGCCAGGTGGCCGGCGGGCAATATGCTGCCCCTGTCTTTCAGTGCTATCCCATATACTTTAGACCTGAAGTTGGTGGCAAGGCGCAGTTCATCTGTTATGGTGGTGGTCAGCAGGTTAGCCGGGCTCATGGCACCTTTTTTCTGATCTTCGCCTGCCATTAATACTCCTGTGTCTGCTACACAATACATTGACTTTCCTGTGCTGTTATTTATCCAGTCATTACCCGTAATGCCATGGATGGCCGGCACCGAACCTGTATAAATGGTGGCATGACCGGGCGCTGTGAATGACGGCAGGTAATTGATCATTGTATTTTCACAGCTGAATCCATCCTTTAATAAGCGCCTGAACCCCTCTCGCCGTAATGTGACTGAAAACGGTATAAATAATCCCATCGCATCTGGTCTACAACCATACCTACCACCAGTTTGGGGCGTTTTACAGCCACCCCACCCTGTGCCAGGCACTGAAATCCGAGTATTAACAAAACTATAAACAGCCTGAAACCCTTCATTTTATTCGCTTTTATCTATTGAAATCCCAAAATTAAAGATACTATCCCCATAGTGTGCATTAATGTAATAAACTGGCTGTTAGATTTTTATTAATTTTGCGCAGCAATTTGAATTAGTGTTTAAACATAATAAAACTTAGCACAAGATGGACATATTTGCAAAATTTGAGAACAGGCTCGGACCAATAGGCGACTACGCAGAAAAATCACCGGGTTATTTCGCATTCCCTAAACTGGAAGGTGAGATAGGAAACCGCATGAAATTTCGCGGGAAAGAAAAGATAGTATGGAGCCTGAACAACTACCTGGGGCTGGCCAACCATCCCGAAGTACGTAAAGCAGATGCGGATGCAGCTGCAAAATTCGGACTAGCATCTCCAATGGGTGCCCGTATGATGAGCGGCAACTCAGACATTCACCAGGAACTGGAAAGCAACCTGGCAGAATTCGTAGGTAAGGAAGATGCAATGCTCTTCAACTTCGGCTACCAGGGTATGGTATCTGCTATCGATACGCTTTGCGGCCGCCACGATGTGGTTGTGTATGATGCTGAGTCTCATGCATGTATCATAGACGGCCTGCGTATGATACCGAGCCACCGTTATGTATATAAGCACAATGATGTGGC
>CAYZKL010000139.1:0-5018 GCA_964478855.1 uncultured Flavipsychrobacter sp. | reverse complement strand
CAGCCCACTCACCAACAGCTCGGTTAGCTATTATACGGCCCACCTGTAAGCCCTGTTCTGCTTCAGGTACGGCGTTGCCAACTATTACATCATCTATGAATTTAGGGTCTAACTGCGGCATCCCAGCCAGCAGACCTTTGATAACATCTACGGCGAGGTCATCGGGCCGGTAAAATCTTAAACCACCACGTTTCGACTTAGCTACTGCTGTGCGTAATCCCGCTACTATATATGCTGTCTGCATCCTTTTCCCGATTTATTTGCTGCCATCGTCATTCATGGCATCAATGCTATAAAATTAAGCATAGTTAGTGTTAAAAAATCAGAAAGAATACAGAATACGTTGAAAAATAACTTATTGCATTGAGCCACTACATTTATCTTTAGGTTTGTAAACCAGCAAGTAGAAAAATGAAGTTATTTATAGCGCTTATAACCTTATCAATGTATGTTTCAGTAGCTACGGCCCAGGAGGTGAAGTATGTGCAGCTAAAGCAGGGCAAGGTGAGTTTTTCGCCAAAGGGGTACTATGTAGGCGAGGTTGTAGATGACAGGGAGGGGAGAGGTGCTATAGGAGAACTACGCAATGGCAATAAAAAAGAGATACTGGCATTTGCAAACAGTGTGACCATAACCCTGAACAACTATATAAAAGCCAACGTAGTGCAGGATAACCGTACACAGCGGTTGCAGCTACATGTGACCAGGTTAAAAATAGACATCAGCAGGAAGGGGCCGGGATGGCAGGGTAGCGGAGAAGTTGTCTATACTTTTTTTACAGGCGAAGACAAGCTCATAGAATATACGAGCAAGGGTACAGCACAAATGGGCAGTGCACCGGAGCAGTACGCAGAAAAGTTTACCAGGGAATCCCTGGTAAATGCCATGAAGCAGTTTGAGCTATGGTGGGGCAAAAATAAAGGGAGCGTGGTAACTAATGAAGGTGTGAGAGCAAATGTGACCGTGGCACAAACTACTAAAGAGAAAGACCATATAGCATACTCAGTAAACCGCCCATTACGCATCAGTGATTTTACAGGGCCGGCTGTAGGTAGGCCAGAGGAACTTGCAGCAACGATAAGCGGTATATCCTATTCATCAAAGGAGCGCATAGTGGATGGAATGATTGTACTGGATATAGTAATAACCCCGCACTTCAATGTCAAGGATTCCTGGTTCAGGGAAGAAGGTAAAACGCCGGAGGTACTGGCGCACGAGCAGACACACTTTGATATTACGGCAATAAAGGCGTGTGAACTGGCTGCGCAGATAAGAAAGGCATCGCTGACGCGGAAAAACCACGATGCTGTCCTTAAAAGACTTCACGACCAGAACTATCTAGACATGAGTGATGAACAGGAGGCCTATGATGGTGAGACCAATCATGGCATAATAAGGGACAAACAACTGGCCTGGGAGAAAAAAGTTACCGAGCAGGTGAAAAAATCAGGGTGTTATTAATACCCCGTAGATCAATACGGTCTGTGGGTGCCTTCATATTTTATGTTGGCAATGCGGCGGATCTCTTTTTCCCGTTTTAAGTACCTCTGGTATTGAGTTCGGGTAAGCAGCCCCTTGATACAGGCATCCTTTTGGCTAATGAGGCGTTTCTGACGCTTTGCCTTATCTGGAAGACCTGCCGCTGCGTCCATTTTCGTGTTATAATTGAGCGAAATAGCACTGATCTTATCCAGCTTGGCTTCAGGTAGTTTCAGGCTGTCCTTCATCCATTGCGTTTCCCGTTCGGCACGAACCTGTGGCGATACCAGGGGTTGGGCAATGGCGGTTGAGGCTGTGAGCAGTACGAGGAGAAGCAGGCTGTGGATCTTTATCATTATTGAGGTATAAATAAGCGTAAAAGTACTCGTTTTGTATGTAGGATTCAATAAATGTGCCGATTTAAGGCTATGCCGGGAAAGGTCTTCTAATTACTTTTAATTTATTTTAAATGCAATAGTTTCGCATTATTTTTAGTAACTTTGCACACTTTTAAAACAATCTCTGCTCATTTATGAAGTTGTCGCAATTTAAGTTCGACTTACCACTCAATCTCATCGCACAACATCCCGCCAAAAAACGTGAAGATAGCCGCCTGATGGTTATTCACCGTAATACCGGCAAAATAGAGCATAAGGTTTTTAAAGACGTCCTTGGCTTTTTTCACGACAAGGATGTAATGATCGTGAACAACACAAAGGTATTTCCTGCCCGCCTGTATGGCCGTAAGGAAAAGACCGGTGCTAAGATAGAAGTATTCCTGCTGAGAGAACTGAACAAACCAAACCACCTGTGGGATGTAATAGTGGACCCTGCCCGTAAAATTCGTGTAGGTAACAAACTATACTTTGGTGATAATGATGAACTGGTAGCAGAAGTAATTGATAATACCACATCACGCGGCCGTACCATCCGTTTCCTTTTTGATGGTACAGACGAAGAGTTTCGTGGTATGCTGGATATACTGGGGGAAACACCATTGCCCAAGTACATTAAGCGCAAGCCAGAGGAGGAAGATAAAGAGCGCTACCAGACGGTGTATGCCAAGTACGAAGGCATACAGGTTTAGGAACCTTCCGCCCGATAGAGGTTGAAGACCTGTCTAAACATAAGATGGATGCTGAATACTTTAAAGTAGATGACTACGCAGCAAACATCGTAAACAGGGCTAAGATCGAGAAAAGGCATATCTGCTCAGTGGGTACTACTACTATGCGCGCACTGGAAAGTTCAGTAACTGCACAGGGACTGCTGAAACCGGAAGAAGGCTGGACGAATATATTCGTTCACCCGCCGTATAATTTTTCTATTGCTGATTCGCTGATCACTAACTTTCACCTGCCTAAGACGAGCCTGATGATCATGGCGTGTGCTTTTGCAGGTTATGACCTGATGATGACTGCTTACGAAACTGCTATCAAGGAAAAATATCGTTTCTTCAGTTACGGAGATGCGATGTTGGTAATATAGTAATCTAATATTTCGAGATACAGGCAGCACATCATTCCATTGATGTGCTGCTTTTTTTAATTGATAATTAAACTATAGTTGCAGCGAAAATTATAAGCCGATGTTAAATAACTGGCAGGGAAGTTGCAGCTACTATGTATCGTATTGAGAACGTGTAATTTTGATATTAACAGGTGTGCATATTGCAAATGAACAATTTTGAATTAACCGTGTATTTTTGAGTACTATGCAGGAAATAATTAAGAGCATTATACAGGCGTCTGTAGATACTAAAACGAAAGTATTGACGGATGCGGGAATGATAAGCAAGATAGAAAGTGTGACTGCGCTGATGATAAAGGCATTCTCACAGGGCAACAAAGTGCTCTTCTGTGGAAATGGAGGTAGTGCGGCAGATGCGCAACATCTGGCAGCAGAGTTCAGCGGCCGGTTTTATTTTGACAGAGATCCACTCCCTTCGGAAGCCTTACACTGCAATACATCGTATATAACTGCAGTGGCCAATGATTATGGGTATGATCTTGTGTATAGCAGGATGATAAAGGGCATGGGAAAGCCGGGAGATATACTTGTTGGATTGAGTACATCAGGTAATTCTGTTAATATTATTAATGCTATGGAACAGGCGAAACAAATTGGTATGATTAATGTAGGATTAACAGGAGAGACCGGTGGTAAAATGAAAGCAATATGCGATCACCTTATCAATGTACCGAGTACGGATACACCAAGGATACAGGAGTCGCATATAATGATAGGGCACATAATTTGTGAGCTGGTAGAAAAGGAACTATTTAAAAAGTAAAAGACTATGGATATTTTTGAGAATAAACCCGAGATAGACCAAACCTGGACCTTATTTCTTGACAGAGACGGAGTAATAAATGTAGAGTCGGTTGGTTCTTATATTACATCATGGAGTGAATTTGAGTTTCATGATGGTGTTTTAGATTCATTGCGGTCCCTGAAGCGGGTATTTGGTACCATTGTAGTGGTATCTAACCAGAGGGGAGTAGGTCGCGGCATTATGAGCATAGAGTCGCTTAGGGAGATAAATGGCAATATGCGTGCTGTAGTGGCCGAAAACGGCGGTAAAATAGATAAAGTATATTCTGCCACGGCTGTAACCGACGATGACAGGAACCGTAAGCCCAATACCGGTATGGGGCTGCAGGCGCTGGAAGACTTCCCAAATATAGATTTTAAGAAAAGTGTGATGATCGGTAACAGCATCAGCGACATGGAATTTGGCAAACGCCTGTCTATGCGTACGGTGTTCCTGACGACAAAGCATGAACCGGTTCAATTGCCAAACGACCTGATAGATGAGCAGTATGACTCACTGCAGGCCTGGGCAACGAGGCTGATACCTGCCGAAATGGTAGGGTAATCTTAAACATATTAAATATTATTAATGGAATAAGCCTTTTTCCTAAGGTTTATTCCATTTTTTGCATATGTGAGGTTTGCGTGGTTATCTTTGGGCAATAAGGATGGTTTCTGAGGGAAAACACACTTGAAACATTTTTTAAGGTTTTTTTTAATTAAATAAAAAGTTTTCCCTACCTTTGCAGTCCTTTAAAAATATGGCTAAACAATCTCTGATCAAACAAGATGGAACAATAGTTGAAGCATTGTCTAACGCTATGTTTCGGGTGCGTCTGGAGAATGGCCATGAAATACTTGCTACAATATCGGGCAAAATGCGGATGCACTACATACGTATATTGCCAGGTGACAAAGTAGGTGTGGAAATGAGTCCATATGATCTTACCAGAGGCAGGATCATCTACAGGTACAAGTAATAAGGTATAGGAAACAATATTTTAAAAGTAAACATAAACAGCAGTCATGAAAGTAAGAGCATCCATAAAAAAACGTAGCGTTGATTGTAAGATCGTTCGCCGTAAGGGTAGGTTGTATATCATCAACAAAAAGAACCCACGTTTTAAACAAAGGCAGGGATAATATCCCGGATATGCCAGCCGCAAGGCCGGCATAAAGTGTTTTACAGAGTTAACAATTTTTATTATTAAATTTTAAATTCTCAA
>CAYZKL010000138.1:4876-5326 GCA_964478855.1 uncultured Flavipsychrobacter sp. | reverse complement strand
CTTACTCATCAGGGCAGAGTATTCCGTATTGATCTGCTTGTCATCGAACGAAAGGAAGTTCACAAAGCCCATCACATCTTCATACCATTTTATGGTAGGGTTCATGCGGTTCCAGCCCACATTGCCCACGCAATGGTCCACATACAGCAGGCCCGCATCAGTAGGGTTGTAGTTGCTCTTCCACTCTTTATATCCCGGCAGAAATACGCCATTGTAATTTTTGCGCTCTACAAACAGGTGCACGGTTTCGCCATAAGTATAGATGCCGCTCATGCGCACTTCACCGTTATCATCGGTTAGCGTTACCGGCTCCATGTACGATTTACCGCCACGGCTCACAGTTTCTTCATATGCTTTGTAGGCATCATCAACCCACAGGGCCAGTATCTTCACCCCGTCGCCATGCTTACGCACATGCTCCGCTATCGGGTGAGTGGACTGCAGCGGGGT
>CAYZKL010000138.1:2378-4866 GCA_964478855.1 uncultured Flavipsychrobacter sp. | reverse complement strand
AAACCAAAAGCAGTTTTATAAAAGTGTGCAGCCTGCTTGGCATTACCCACATACATTTCTATATGGTCCGTACCATTTATCGGCAAAAAATCCTTTGCCTGCGTCATCTTCTGGCTCACCGTTAATCCTTCCATGTCTGTATGTTTTATAGTTATTTACAAATTATCTGTTTACCTATCCCCGCATTTTTAATTTGCCCTTTTTACTCAACCCAGCTATATATATAACTGTCGTCCTCTATGCCCAGCGCATCAGCGGTCAGTATCAGCGGGTGAAAGGTATCTACCATCACTGCCAGTTCTTTGGTCTCTTTGGCACCTATACTTTTCTCTACTGTCCCCGGGTGTGGCCCGTGCGGAATACCCGCAGGGTGCAGCGTTATCATACCACGTTCCACGTGCTTGCGGCTCATAAAGTCGCCATCTACATAATACAGCACTTCGTCACTGTCTATATTGCTGTGGTTATATGGAGCAGGTATCGCCAGCGGATGGTAATCAAACAGCCTTGGCACAAATGAGCAGATAACAAAGTTATGAGCGTCAAATGTCTGGTGTACCGGCGGTGGCTGGTGCACACGTCCTGTTATTGGTTCAAAATCGTGTATGCTCAGTATATATGGATATTCACAGCCATCCCATCCTATTACATCGAACGGATGATGGCCATACCATATAGGGTAGAGGAACCCTTTCTTCTTTACCTGTATCAGGAACTCTCCTTTCTGATCAATCGTTTCCAGGTTTTCCGGCTTGCGGAGGTCCCTTTCGCAGTAAGGCGAGTTTTCCAGTAGTTGTCCGTACTTGCTTAGGTACCTTTTCGGGAACTGTATCGGGCTGAATGACTCTACTATGAACAATCTGTTGTCCGGCGTATCAAAAGCTATCTGGTAAATAGTACCTCTCGGTACCACCACATAATCTCCATATCCAAATTTCAACTGCCCGTACTGTGTTTTCAGTACTCCCGTTCCTTCGTGTATAAAGATGACCTCGTCTGTATCAGCGTTCTTATAAAAGATATGTTCTGTCAGCCCCTTGGTAGGTGCGGCAAGTGTCAGCTGCACATCATTGTTGAACAGAACTGTCTTACGGCTTTTAATATAATCGGCATCAGGTGTTACCTTAAATCCTTTAAAGCTCCTGTGCTTCAGTATATTGCTGGTGGCTGCCACCGGTGCCACGTTTATCGGCTCTTCCGCCTTCAGTATTTTGGTAGGTGGGTGAACGTGGTATAATAATGATGAATTAGAAGAAAACCCCTCTGTACTGAACAATTGCTCTGAGTACAGCGTGCCATCCGGCTGGCGATACTGGGTATGCCGTTTACGGGGTATTTTCCCTAATGAATGATAATGAGGCATCAGTCGTTTATTTCTTCAAAATTACAAATTTCCTGCCAATGCGGTAGTGGTACTATTATAAAGTAATATACCCTGCCAAAGGCAGGGTATATTCAGATATTGCATTAAGCTATTTAATGTTATTTACTGGATCTGTTTGTTCCCCATAGTGTTTTTGGCTTCTATGCTCAGGGTAGCATGTGGTACTGCACGCAGGCGCGCTTTATCTATCAGCTTACCTGTCACACGGCATATACCATATGTTTTGTTCTCTATACGTACCAGTGCTTTTTCCAGGTGACCCATGAACATGATCTGGCGACTTGCCAGCTGAGCCAGCTGCTCACGCTCCATAGCGCCGCTGCCATCTTCCATATTCATGTAGCGGTTCTCTGTATCTTCAGTTCCTGCTTCATCTTTACGGGTGATCAGGCCTTGCAGGTAGCTCAACTCCTTACGTGCTGCATCCAGTCTGCTCATGATGATCTCCCTGAATTCAACCAGTTCATCATCGCTGTAGCGGAGTATAGAACGGTATGGCTCAGGCTGGTAACCACTTGGGTTGCCCTGTTCTTTCGATTTGTTTTCCAGCCTGCGGTGTGCTATGATCACCGTTGGCTTTTTCTCTATAGAGCGTGCCGCAGGTGTAGCCGTTGGCCTTGGTGCCGGTGGTCCTGCTTTTACTGCCAGTTGTTTCAGTATCACTTTTTTCTTTGCTGCTACCCTTGCTGCTTCTGCCTTCTTTGCTGCTGCCGATATCGGTTTTACCGGTGCCGGTTTTGGTTCAGCCTTTGGTGCTGCTTTCACAGGTGCTTTAGCCACAGGTTTCGCTGCTGCCTTTGGTGCTGCTTTAGGAGCTGGTTTCGCAGGTGCTTTGGTTGCTGCTTTAGGCGCTGGTTTTGCAGGTGCTTTAGCTGCCGGTTTAGCTACAGGTTTTGGTGCTGCTTTTTTTGCCGGTGCTGCTTTCTTAGCTGGTGCTGCTTTTTTCGTCTCTGCCTTTTTTACGGGCGCTGCTTTCTTCGCTGGTGGTGGTGCAGGCTTGCTATTTTTCTTATTCACAGTCTTTTGATTATTATTTTTTGCTATCGGTTTATTCTTATTTACAGGTGCCGCTTTTTTAGCAGGCACATTTTTCTTTGCAGGTAC
>CAYZKL010000138.1:1255-2368 GCA_964478855.1 uncultured Flavipsychrobacter sp. | reverse complement strand
CTTCTTCGCCGGAGCCTTCGCAGCCTTGCGCGGAGCCTTCTTAGCAGCAGCTTTTTTTGCTGCAGGTTTTACTACTGCTTTCTTAGCCGGTGCCGACTTCTTGGCCGGTGCCGCTTTTTTAGCAGGTACTGATTTCTTGGCAGGCGTTGCCGTTTTCTTGGCAGGAGCCGGCTTTGCCTTGGCTACACTTTTCGGGGCGCTCTTTGCGCCAACAACTTTCTTAGCAGGTGCCGCTTTTTTGGCTGCACTTGAACTTTTTACGTTTTTAGACGGCTTGGCTGCCTTTTTGTTGTTTGTAGCCATGACTATTCAGAGGTTTTTGATATGAGTACGTTGATCATTATATCGTTAATCTCCACCACAATACCATTATCAATTTTAGGTACTATATTAATAGTATCAGCTAAAATTTCCGCGCAAATATAGTCAGAATAATTAATTATTGCACTTTTAAATGGTTCATACTCCTGGATATCAACTTTTATACGATCCGTTACCTCATACCCACTCTCTTTCCTGATCTTCTGTATCCTGTTCACCAGCTCCCTTGCGTTCCCTTCCTCCTGTAGTTCCGTACTCACGGTTACATCCAGTGCCACTGTCAGGTTGTCCTTATTGGCTACAGACCAGCCCGGTATATCCTCCGCTATCAGGTCCACATCTTCCAGCCCTATGATCACCGGCTCATTATCTATTACCAGAGTAAAGCTCCTGAACTTCTCCAACAGGTTGATGTCCGTCTGGGTCATCAGCCCTATGGCTGCTGCCACACTCTTCATCTTAGTGCCCATTTTTGCACCTAATGATTTAAAGTTTGGCTTTAGCTTCTTTTTTATAAATCCTTCTGTATCAGTAAGATACTCTATTGATTTTATATTTACCTCGCTCTTTATCAGTTCCTCTATTTTGCTGATCTGCTGCTCGGTATGTTCGTCCAGTACAGGTATCAGTATGCGTTGTAATGGCTGGCGCACCTTTATATTTACCTTCTTCCTTATCGATAATACCAGCGAGCATATGTCCTGCGCTATACGCATTCTTTCTTCCAGAGCAATATCTATGCTACTTTCTTCGGCCACAGGGTAGTCTGCCAGGTGGACAGATCCTACACGT
>CAYZKL010000138.1:0-1103 GCA_964478855.1 uncultured Flavipsychrobacter sp. | reverse complement strand
ATGCACATATTTTATCATGTTCATATTCCCCTTTCCAGAACCGCCTGCGGCAAAGGCGCACATACCAGTTGCTCAGCTGCTCATCCAGGAACAGTTCCATGGCCCTGCCTGCCTGGGTAGGCTCATAGTCGTCCAGCGACTTATTTACATCCTTTACAAGTGTCTGCAATACAGAGAGTATCCACTGGTCTATCTCCGGCCTTTGCTTTATCGGTATGTAGGTTTCCTTGAATGTGAAATTGTCCACATTTGCATACAGCGCAAAGAACTGGTAGGTGTTATACAGGGTTCCAAAATACTTCCGTTGAACCTCCTTAATTCCTTCAGTATCAAATCGTAAGCTATCCCAAGGTGCTGCATTCGTGATCAGGTACCAGCGGGTGGCATCGGCACTGTATTGCTTTATGGTTTCAAACGGATCCACCACATTGCCCACGCTTTTGCTCATCTTGTTACCCGCCTTGTCCAGTACCAGGCCATTGCTCACCACGGTCTTGTAGGCTATACTGTCAAACAGCATTACCCCCAGCGCGTGCAGGGTGTAAAACCAGCCTCTTGTCTGGTCCACGCCCTCGGCTATAAAGTCTGCTGGGAAGTTTTTCTTCAGGTCTGTTCCTTTTTCAAAGGGGTAGTGCAGTTGTGCATACGGCATTGCGCCGCTGTCAAACCATACATCTACCAGGTCCGGCTCACGGCGCATCGGTTGCCCGCTGTCCGATACCAGTATTATCTGGTCCACAAATGGTTTATGCAGGTCCAGGTCTTCCTTCTTGCTTGGCTTAAAGGTCAGGTTACCTATCTTGGTATGGTCTGCTGTTTCTGTTTGTTCTTCGGTCAGCAACTGGTTCAGTCCCAGTACTTTATTAGCTTTCTGTGCTTCCGCTATCAGTTCGTCTATACTGCCTATACACTTTATCGATCCGTCTTCGCTCACCCATACCGGCAGTGGTGTTCCCCAGAACCGGCTACGGCTCAGATTCCAGTCCACCATATTCTCCAGCCAGTTGCCAAATCGCCCTTCCCCGGTCGATTTCGGCTTCCAGTTGATTGTCTTGTTCAGTTCCACCATCCTGTCCTTTACTGCGGTCGTTCTTATAAACCAA
>CAYZKL010000137.1:0-5571 GCA_964478855.1 uncultured Flavipsychrobacter sp. | reverse complement strand
ACTTTGCCCGGCCAGGTAACATTCTCTTCCCCCTCCTGGCAGCGGTGCCACCAGTCGTTATACATCTCGGTATAGGTACATATGGGTACCCGCTCACGAAATGCTTTAATGAAATCTATCTCTTTGCTCAGTATATCTCCGAAACCGTAATGTTTGCCAAAGGCGGTATATTGTCCTCTTTCCAGCAGCTGGCGCAGCGCATGGCGCTGGTAGGTCTGCGGGCTGGCTACCGGTAAATTAAACTTTTTCCGAAGTTTTAAGGAGCGGGCAATCAGGTTACCTAATATCGCCATTAGTACGCTTAGCTTGATTTTAATTGAGCGGCAAATTTACACTTTTCTATCAATGAACGCCAGAATAATCGTAATGTCGAAAATGGGGCATGATAAGGTGAGTGGGAGTGCGGGGAGCGGGTGCGTGACCCCATTTTTCGTTTATTTTGCTCACCCCAGTGTATAATTGATTGATTTTCAATTAGTGTTTGGGGTGAGGGTCACCCCAAATGGGGTGAGCAAGGTGAGTGCGGGATCTGTGTTTTGTGGTCCCGGCGTGAGAGGGACATCCCCCTTACCCCCTTCTCCACGCACAAGCCTACGCTAAAAGGGGGAATGCTCATGTTGTTGTATGTTCTCATGTCGAAAATGGGGTGTGATTTTCGATGGGTCACCCCATTTTTCTTTTTTTCGCTCACCCCATTTTATCTAAGCCATTGATTATCAATTGTAGTTTGGGGTGAGGGTCACCCCAAATGGGGTCACCCTATTGTCTGAATCAGAATGGTCAGAATTTAAGAATAATCAGAATCTCAGTGCTAATAAGAGTATTAGTTTGATGACTATCCCGATGGCTATCGGGATTATGTCGAAAATGGGGTGTGATTTTCGATGGGTCACCCCATTTTTCTTTTCTCGCTTACCCCTTTTTATCTAAGTCTTTGATTATCAACCATAGTTTAGGGTGAGGGTCACCCCATATGGGGTGAGTAAGGTGAGTGCGGGTGCGAGGGTGTAGAGCGGCTTACCTGATTCTTATGATGAATAGTCAAATGAGTTGGTATGCATAAGGTGGAAGGAATTCCTTGCTTTGCGAAGCAAAGGTCTTAAATAAAGGAATACGGCCCAAGACGAACTATTTATAGTATCAATGACTTTTATCTATTGAGTTGCTCAATTTCCTAACAGAATTCATGCGGTACTCTGCTCAATACTTCTCTCATCCTTAACTGTTAACCTATTTGCATTTTTCAACATTATTATTATATTTGATTAACCATTAACAAATATTATGTAATTCTTATTCCCTAAATCAGTTCTATCATGAATACACAAACCCTCTCTCCCATCCGCCTCGCTATTGCCGATAACCACGTTTATTTACGAACATACTATGTTGAGGAAATTCTGAAATGTGGACTTTACACCATGGATATAGTTGCCGATGACGGTAAAGACCTTATTCAGCAACTGGAAAAGGCAGAACACGTACCAGATATTTGCCTCCTGGACCTCTGTATGCCAAACCTCAACGGCTACGAAACACTTCCCGTTTTAAAGAAGAAATGGCCCGCGCTCAAGGTGCTGATCATTACAGGTCACTTCATGCGGTTCTCTATGGTGAGGTCCATAAAAGCAGGAGCTAACGCCTATGTAGCAAAAGACGAATTCATGCAGAATATCAATACCGTACTCCAGGACCTGACCGTCAATGATTACCACTTTTCCACAGGCATGGTTAAACCGGTTTATGAATCCATTGTCTCCGGCAAAAGTTTAGACCCGCACATTACGGACCAGGAGATGGAATTTATAAAACAGTGCTGCACAGAATACACTTATAAGGAGATAGCGAATGTTATGAAGGTGAGCCCACGCACTATAGACGGCTACCGCGATTCTTTATTCAAAAAACTGGAGGTGCGCTCACGGCAGGGTATTACCTCATTTGCTGTTCGCGCCGGCATTGTATATAACAGGGGCGATTAGCAGTACTTAATTCTTTTACCTAGGCGGCATCTGTGCCGCTTTTTTTATGTGCCTTAATTACCGGCACCGTGAAAACACCCCCACCTACCCCCGTGTAAAAACGCTTGACACGAACCTGCAGTTTTGCAAATTTTGAATTCGTAACAGAAACACGATCATTCACTTTTAAAACAGAAAAACTATGCCAATTCCAGCGCCAGACGAAAGGGTCCAGGAGATGATAGATGACATCATCGCCGTCGAGGATACCTTTAAGCAACCCTCGTGTCTTAGCAAAGACCCGTTTATCAAGTACCCCAGCACAGGTACGCCACCCGTCATCGATTTCAATGTTCCGCAGAAGTCTGCCTTTACCACTTATGGCTACATGGCCAAGTATTTCCCGGCTAGTTACTTCAAGGATTTTACCAAGAATGTTCCTGAGAACAATTATTACAACACGGTACGCAACATCACCGCAGAGCAGGCCATAGACCTGTTTCATCCCAATGTGGGTGCCCGGCCCATGCCCACAGTCAGGGCGAGGGATATAGGTGTGCCTACCCGCGATAGTGTGCACCCCGGTGCTGTGCCTATGCCCGGCTTCCTTAGCCCTGAGCCTTCAAATACCACATCCGAGGGTGGTTCTTCATCAGGTGCCAGCCCCACTTCATCGTCCCCTACTATTCCGGGCGGCCCTTCTGGCCATGCGGCCGGTGGCGCCGGCGGTGCCTGGGGCGGCATATATGGTGCACCCCCTCCGGGTGGTGGCTTTGCCGGTGGCGCCGCAGCCGGTGGCGCTTATGGTGGTGCCTATGGTGGCGCAGATACAATTGTCACTGCCATACCTATGCCAATTCCTATTCCTTACACTCCACCAAAGCCATCGCTCAAGGCCGACTATGCGGTAAAACTCCTTCGCCCGGTGGACATGCCACGCCTTAATGGTGCCGCATATATCACCAATTATGTGGCTGAGCCGCCTGCTACTGTTCCCCGCATAATTGTCATCGAGGAATATACTACTGTATCCTACCTGGGCAATTACGGCGCGGGCCGCACGGTCAAGACGTTTTCACTGCTGCCCGGCGAGCGCACCACTATTAGTGTGCGCACTTACAAAGACAGGATATCTACCGTTGAAGCATCTAAAAATGTCATCGATAGCCTCTCAGAGGCTAGTGCTACCGAGCTTGATACGCTTATACAGCATGAGCAAGGCGATATGAGTTCTACATCATCTACATCTGCGGGTAGAGGCAGCAGCTTTGCTACCTCTACCGATTCCAAGAACTCCAGTAAGTCATTTGGCATCAGCGGAAATTTAAAAATATTCAACGTTGGTATCGGTGGCGGTTATGGTAAGTCGATGGGCGAAACGCACGACAGCAGCCATGGCTTCTCTACCACGCACGACTACAGCAGCTCCGGCGCCCGTATGTCTAATATGAATTCACTGGACAGTGCCATGCAGAAACATGTGCAGCAGAGCAACGCCAACAGGACCATGGAGGTTAATACCTCTACATCTGATACAGCAAGAAGTGGCGAAGAAAACACTACAATACGTGAGTTGCAGAACGTGAACCTCAACAATACGCTCAACTTCGTGTTTCGCCAGTTGTTGCAGGAATATACCACCATCACCTACCTGTCCAATCTTAAGTTTGCATATACCAATGGCTATATGGAAACGTTCACAATTGTGGACCTCAACAACCTGCCCAATATGCTGATCGATATTATTGACCAGACCAACCCCAATAATATGACCAACGTATTGTGTAAGCTACTTACTCCGTATTGCAATGTGCTGAACTGGCAGGGCACGCCTAAGCAGTTTGTGAGCAAACTCACCATTACCAATACCAGTTGCCTGGATCTTGCGGGCTGCACGCCTACGCCTGAGGTGGTGTACCGTATCAATCCGGCCTGCATTGATGAATATGATGTGCCGCCGCTGGATCTTTCATTCAATGGCGTGATCCTGTCTGTGAAAAAGCATACGCTCAATACTTCGTCGCTGTATGTGGATGCTCTGCTGGGCCGTGGCGATGCGCTCGATTGCTTCAACCAGAAAGCGCAGAATGCTACTAATACTGCTGCATACATCAATAACCTGCAGTCTATGCAGCGCCTTACAGACAGCCTGCAGAATACTGCCAATAATCAACTGTTTGCAGATCAGCAACTGGATAAGGGACTGAAGGATATAGATGTGGTTACCCAGCAGCTCGCGGTTATCAATTCTATACCGACCCCTACAGAAAAGGCCGATAAGTATAAGAAGGTGTTTGGTACCTGCTGCGATGTTCCGCAGTCGTGCTGTGGTGGTGGCTGTGGCTGCAACTGCAACGACGAACCCGTAGGCCCGTAACAAGACCTAGGTTTCATTTTTACAACCTGTCCCGGAATTTCCGGGACGGGTTTTTACGAACTTTATTTCTAACAGCTCATTTCAACATTATGTCGCGTTTTTGGGAAAATTTATGGAATGAAATATCAGATCCGTCTGCAAATTCAGGTAGCGGGTTTCAGGGTGTCGACGACTATGAAGTTGACAATCAACTCATAAGGGAGATGCGTCTTACCTACAAAGGCAGGGATGAAAACGGCAACAGGGTATGGCAGGATGATCAGGGCCACCAGTACAGTGCTGTGCAGTTGCAAAAGAAGAACAGGGATCAGCCAGGCGATAGCGGCACCTCCAGCAGCAATATAGATATGAGTAATGATTGGAAACAATATGCATCCGGCAGCTACAACCCGGTCAATAACTTTGCCAGGGAATTTTATGGTGCATCTAACCCGGCAATAAAGCATAATACCGCCAACCCGTTCGTATCATTGGGCAGCATGCCTCCTGTTACCAATAACTCTTTTACAACTCAGCCCCATATCGAGCCGCAGGTCTTAAAAGAATATAAGGAGGAAGATGAAGAAGATCAGAATTTAAAAAGTTATTTTTATATTGTTGGAGAGGATAATAAAAGAGTGGATGGCCCTGCTAAAGATTTTTTCAGAATGTTAAACGATAGAGCCGGAGGAATATTTATGCATGACCCTCAAACAGGAGAAGTATTTTTAATTAAAGGCGAGAACCCCGGAAGTGTGCCGGTTACAGAAACAACATCCTCTATTCTTGCACAAACAATTATGAACGGCATACAAGGTGGCGTTGGCTTTAATCACGCTACTCGCAAACATAAAGTATATGCAAGGGTGTTTGACCCTGTAGATAATGTCAACAAAAACAATAAATATTTCATGGAAGACTTTAATTCAGGTTTAGTTGACCTCTCTGACTATAAAAATATTCTTAATGGTCCCGGTGATGGCAGGCAGGCAATAATACAGGCCGCATTCATGGGGCATTTTATTTGCGAACGTTTTGCACTCAATAATTACGAAACAAAAAAGAGATTTGTTTCACAACAAAATTTCATCACTAACTACCATCAAAAAGGCATTGAGCGGGAATGTGAAATTTTAATGGAAATGACGGGTCTGAAATTTCCTAAAGAAAGAAATCTTTACGGAGACCAGCATTCAGATAAAGAGGTATTTGCCATCCCGTTTAAAAGATTCGCTTACCCAAATAATCGGTCTG
>CAYZKL010000136.1:1966-5648 GCA_964478855.1 uncultured Flavipsychrobacter sp. | reverse complement strand
AGAAACGCATCCCCGCCCCGATGAAGCATGGAGCGATGCCGCACAGCAGGTAACGCCGCAGCAGCTGCAAACCATACTGGAGGCGCTGGTGGTGAGGGATGAGTTTACCAACGACATGAGCGGGCTGACGCAACTGGAATACCTGCGCCAGCTTATGGACAGCATAGACGCAGAGGTGATAGACCTGCTGGCAAAACGCATGGAACTGAGTGAACGGATGGCAGAGGTGAAGCAGGCCTGCAATATGACCGCTTATCAACCGGGCCGCTGGCGCGAGATAGTGGAGACCCGCAGCGCAATGGGCACAGCCCACCAGTTGCCCGAAGAATTCATAGTGGCACTGTACGAAAAGATACACCACGAGAGTATCCGCAAACAATTGTCGATACTGGAGGGTACGAATAGAAAAATAAACAAGTAAATTTACCGCCTTAAAAACCGAGCATTGGCATTAAAGCAGCATTTAGACGACAGGGTACGTTTCGACCAGCAGGTAGACAATTCGTTGTCGTATGTATTGCCATTCATAGAGCAGACAAAACCACTGGGGCCGGGTACCAGCATATTTGAAGTAGGTACTGCCGAGGGCGGTGTATTGCTTCCGTTCATCAACAGGGGATGCCACTGCGTGGGTGTGGACCTGGCACAGAACCGTATAGACCTTGCCAACAATTTCCTGGAGGCAGAGGTGAAAGCGGGCAAAGCAGAATTCATTTGCCAGAATATATATGATGAGTCTTTCCTGAACAGGTTCAGGGGCGCATTTGATGTGATCATACTGAAGGATGTGATAGAACATGTGCCGGAGCAGGAAAAATTTGTGCCTTACCTGAAAAATTTCCTGAAGCCGGGTGGACAGATATTCTTTGGTTTCCCGCCATGGTATATGCCGTTTGGCGGCCACCAGCAGGTATGCCGTAAGAAATGGGCGAGTGTGCTGCCATGGTACCACATACTGCCTACACCCATATACAAGGGTATGCTGAAGATGGCCGGCGAACATGAGGTAGTGATACAGGAACTGCTGGAAGTAAAAGATACCGGCATTACCATAGAGCGTTTTGAACGGATAGTAAAAGCCAGCGGGCTGAAGATATTGCGCAAGCAGGATTACCTGATCAACCCGATCTACAAATACAAATTCGGGCTGCAGCCGCGCAAGCAGTGGGCGCCGCTCACATGGATCCCTTACTTCAGGGACTTTGTGACGACCTGTGTTTATTATACGGTGGGGTAATTAGAAATTCAAAAGTGAAAATTAAAAAGCTGACCTAAGTGGTTAGCTTTTTTCATTTAGTGCGTTTCTTCTGATCCATCTTTTGGCTCTGATGCAGGCTACGATCATGCCGGAAAGGCCAACGAGCGTATTATAGATGGAGCAGCCGATCAGCAGCGGAGTTATTTTGCCGTAGTTGTTTATGAGAAAAACTAAAGGCAATATGATCATAGGTAAGCTAAGCACAAACAGCATGATGATGCCTGTTCTGGAATTAACGTAGCCCATTCCTTTTTCATAAACTGTGCTCATATAGGGATGCTTAGGGTATTACAATAGTATACCACTAATATACATATTATTTACAAAGTCAGTAAAGGGATGATCAGAAAGGTTCCTGCAGGAGGCGGGCATCATACCTGCTCCATATGGCCCATGAGGCTTCGGCCTGTAGTTGCAACATCTCAAATCCGTTCTTTACTATGGCACCCTGTGCAAGGCCAAGCGCAAGGAATTTTGTCTCCTCGGGATTATAGATAAGATCGTAGAGCAGGTGGCCGGCACCAATGCTGTCGTATGGTATAGCAGGTGCATCGTCCATATTAGGGTACTGGCCCAGGGGCGATGTATTGATGATGAGTTTGTGTGCAGCAATGATATCGTCCGTCAGTTCATCGTAAGACAATACTCCTTCGCTTTTGTCGCGGGACACATGGCTGAAGCTGATACCCAACTGGCGCAGCGTATATGCGACCGCCTTTGACGAACCACCGGTACCCAGTATAAGTGCATGTGTATGCTGCGACTGCAGCAGCGGTACCAGGCTCTGCTCAAAACCTACCGCATCGGTATTGTATCCTTTCTTTATTCCGTCTGTAAATGTGATACAGTTTACCGCACCTATCTCTGCGGCAGTAGTATCCAGTTCATCCAGGAAAGGAATGATCGACTCTTTGTGTGGTATGGTCACATTGAGCCCGCTGATGCCGGGATGATCGGACAGGAGCGCAGGGAAGCCACTGATGTCGGGCAGCGGGAACGCCTCGTATAAAGCGTCGATGCCCTGATCAGCAAATTTCTTTTTGAAATAAGCCGGTGAAAAAGAATGAGTAAGCGGATATCCTATTAGTCCGTAATGCAAGGTTTTGATAAAAGTTGAATCCCCAGGTAGCAAATGCACGCCGCACGAATATACACAACTAAGCCTCTACAGTTATTGTTTTATCGTTATTGTCTAAAAATAAAGTGAAGGTATCGCCCCTGAGTCCCAGGCGTGTTGATTCCAGCGGAATAACTTCGGCAGGAGCCAGGTTGCCCAGGTTCACATTAGCACCAAGCAACTCCAGGAAGTAAACCTGCTGTGCCTTTTGCGGAGCCTCCCATATTATCTTTTCTGAAGGGATCTGTGTGAGTATCTCCTGCACCAGGCCCTCGCGCACTTCGCCCGATCCGCGGTAGATGCCTACATTGCCGGCCTCACGAGCCTCAGCTATCACGTAGGTAGAACCTGCTTCCAGTTCGGCCCTCATCAGCTCTATCCATTTGTATGGCGGCATGATGTGAGCGGCATCCTTAGAGCCAACCTCTGAAAGAACGGTAACATGTTTTGCCAGCTTCTCTATATAACCCAGCTTTTCGATATGCGGAATGGTGATGGAACCATCAGACACCTCCACATGGCTAAGGCCATAATGCTTCACCATAGCCAGGTAATCATCAAACTGGTTGCGGATGAGGTAAGCTTCGAAAAGGGTACCGCCAAAATAGACCGGTATTCCCTGTTTCTGGTATATTTCTATTTTCTCAGTCAGGTTATTGGTTACATAGCTGGTACCGAAACCAAGCTTCACGATATCTACATAAGGAGCAGCTACAGAGAGGAAATCCCTTGCGCCATCCAGTCCCATGCCTTTATCCATCACCATTGTGAGGCCATTATTGCGTGGTTTTACGGTACGGTCGGGGATATTTTTCAGCTTAAAATTCATGAGTGTGCGTTTTCTATAACGTCGCAAAGATAAGTCATTCAGTCTTTTAACACGAAAATGCATTTTTCGCTTCGTATATTGCAAGCATAAATAAGGAATATGAAAAAAAATGTCCCGATGGTAGGTTTTATTATAGGCCTGTTTTTACCAATTCTTGGGTTTTTGCTGGTCAACTTCATTTTTATTAAAGGTGGGTCTATAGGCTCGGTAATAGAGTCCCTCTCGCGCAGCCACAGGGATGCCGCGAAAGTGATCACACTAAGTATTCTGATCAACCTGCTGCCTTTCCTTTACTTCATGAAAAAGCGGCTGGACTATACGATGAACGGTGTAGTGGTAGCCACCATGCTATACGCTGTGTTTATCGTTCTCTTAATGTTCGTCTGGTAAATCTATGCGTTACTACATCATAGCGGGAGAGGCCAGCGGCGACCTGCATGGCAGCAACCTGATAAGGGCCATACATGAGCAGGATACC
>CAYZKL010000136.1:0-1956 GCA_964478855.1 uncultured Flavipsychrobacter sp. | reverse complement strand
TGGAGGCTGCGGGTGCCACACTGGTAAAACACTACCGCGAACTGGCCTTTATGGGTTTTGTGGAGGTGCTGATGCACCTGCGCACCATCTTCCGTAATATGGACCTGTGCAAAAAGGACATAACTGCCTACCGGCCCGATGTGCTGGTGCTGATAGACTATCCCGGATTTAATATGCGCATAGCCGAATGGGCCAAGAAAGAAGGCATAAAGGTGGTGTACTATATATCGCCTCAGGTATGGGCATGGAAGGAGAACCGGGTAAAGAAGATAAAGCGGGATGTGGACCGGATGATCGTGATACTGCCGTTTGAAGTGGATTTTTATAAGAAGTGGGCGCATGATGTAGTGTATGTGGGCCACCCGCTGGTAGAGGTGGTGCGCCATGAGCGCGAAGATGTGCCGATAGAACCAATAACCAATAAGCCGGTGATAGCGCTGCTGCCCGGCAGCCGCTCGCAGGAGATAAAGGTGAAACTGCCCGTGATGCTGGAGATGGTAGAACGCTTCCCTGATTACCGGTTTGTAGTGGCACAGGCATCGGCGCAGCCGGACAGCCTGTATAAAGAACTGATAGGAACCAGGGATGTGCTGCTGGCCAAGGGGCAGACCTACAACCTGCTGAAGCAGGCCACGGCCGGGCTGGTGACCAGCGGTACCGCCACGCTGGAGACAGCACTTTTTGGTGTGCCGCAGGTGGTGTGCTATAAAGGCAATGCCATATCCTTTTGGCTGGCCACAAAGCTGGTGAAAGTGAAATACATATCGCTGGTGAACCTGATAATGGATAAGCCCGTAGTGCCCGAACTGATACAGGACGACCTGACCCCTGCCAAACTGGAAGCCGCACTGAACAGGCTGCTGCATGACGAGGCCTACAAAAAAGAATTGAAGCAGGACTATGCCGCACTATGGCACACCCTGGGCGACAAAGACGCATCTAAACTGGCAGCGCAGGAGATCATAGCGCTCATCAAAAAGTAATCCCGTATTTATTGTGCAGTAGCTGCTTCCTCATCTTTAAGGAACAGGCCGCCCTTTATGAGCCAGCTGCCGCCATAGGCAAGGTTGGCTACCCACTCCAGCCAGAAGGTAGGTTTGAAACCTTCGGTATTCAGCAGCGGTATATCATCTTCGAAAAAGATAAGCAGTATGGCGACAAGAACCGTGATACCACACACTCGGTAAACCACATTGCGGGTGCGTTTCTGTTTTGTAAGAGCCCCTGCGCTTTTGGTAAACAGGAACAGCGGTATGTAAGCCAGCGTGCAGTAGTACAGCGCTGCCGCAAAGTAATGTACATCTGTTCGCAGTCCGGAATCAGCAAGGGTGCGGATGGCGCACTGCACATCCTTATTGTTTGACGTAGGGAACCATGCGATACAAATGGCGCACAGGCCGCAAAACGTAGTAGCGATATTATCGTGGCGGGAATAACCTTTATAACTGATGAGCAGCACGCCCGTAGCTATAAGGAACGAAACAAACACATCGCCCATCATGGTAAAGTAATAGTGGCTGATGGAGCTTTGTATATGCGTGCAGCCGCCTATGAGCATAGACCCTGCTATCATAACAGCGGGCAGGGAAATGCCGAGCAAACCAATAGCCCTTCTTACCGTATTGGCAGAGATGAGCGGAGAGGCAGGGGTGTTGTTCATAGAATTAATGCCTGATGAGGCGGACGATCATGACCACCACTGCTATAAGGAACATGAATAAGGAAATGCGGTTCATACCGTGCATGAACTTAAGGTCCAGGTTGCGTGGTTCGTTTGGGTCGCGCTTACGGATGTAGAAATACGTAAGGATCTGCTGCCATATATCCTGTTTCATAGCCGCCGGTTTTAAATAAAGTTACGGAAAGATTCGCTGAAAGCTATTATATTTGCAACCCTGTGCGGGGAATTAGCTCAGCTGGCTAGAGCGCTTGCATGGCATGCAAGAGGTCATCGGT
>CAYZKL010000135.1:5366-5992 GCA_964478855.1 uncultured Flavipsychrobacter sp. | reverse complement strand
GCACAAAATGCACATTCCCTTCCAACTGTTCCTTTTCTTCATTGATCACCCATGTTGCTGCTTCTTTGTCAAATACATGATGCGTATGTGGCAGCTTCAATTCTCTGTCCAGTACTATTCGCAGCGGGTGTTTACCTTGCCATAGCCTGGCTGTCAGTTCCGGGTTGTCGTTCATAGCAGTTGTTGCCCCAACCATTATCGCTCCTTCTTCGGTCCGCCATTTATGCACCAGCAGCCTGCTCTCCTCGTTCGATATCTGGCACCTGCTTTTATCTGCCGGGGCTATATACCCGTTAGTTGTCTGCGCCCACTTCAGTATTATATATGGCCGTTGTTGCTGATGAGCGCAGAAAAAACGCCTGTTCATCCACAGCCCTTCCTGCGCCTTCGCCTTGACCAAGGTCTTCATGACAGCACCCCCACCTCGCGCCCGGCCGCGGCAAAGGCCGCCAGCCCGAAATCCAGATCCTCGCGCGTCAGCCGCGCATTCATCTGCGTCCTGATCCGCGCCTGCCCCTTCGGCACCACCGGGAAGAAGAAGCCCGCGACATGCACGCCCTTCTCGCCCAATGCAGCCGCCATCCGCTGCGCCAACCGCGTCGTCACTACCCGGCGCCCGCCAGTAG
>CAYZKL010000135.1:3741-5356 GCA_964478855.1 uncultured Flavipsychrobacter sp. | reverse complement strand
TGTATACCCGCTTCCTGCAATATTTGTATCCCTTTACCACTCACCTGTGCAAAGGGGTCTGTATTAGCTATTACTACTTTCTTTACCCTTTCAGCTACCAGCCTGTTGGCACATGGCGGTGTTATGCCGTAGTGTGCGCATGGCTCCAGATTCACATACATCGTACTTTCAGGTATCAGGCCTTTATCTTCTTCAGTTACGCTTTTCAGGCAGTTCACCTCGGCATGGTCTGCACCGTAGAAGTGGTGCCAACCTTCCCCTATCACCCTGCCTTCATGCACCAGCACTGCGCCCACCATCGGGTTAGGTGCCGTGTGCCCGCTTGCTCTTTGGGCCAGTTCCAGGCTCCTTTTCATATACACTTCAGCCGTAGCTGCGGTATTAATATCAATCATTACCATGCTTAATGGCTAAAAATAAGAAATTTCGCAACATGAGTAGGACCGTTTAGGGGTTTGGGTTCTATATTTACACCATGTTAACCTACAGTGAGGCATTTTACGGGCTTAAGGAAAGATTGCAACCTTTATATGATGCAGATGAAGCGACTGCCATAGCACACATGATGCTAGAGTTCATCACCGGCCTCGGCAAGCTCGACAGGATCACAAAAAAAGATAAAGCATTTACATCCCGCCAGCAGGATGCCTATGATTCAAAGTCGGCAGAACTGGTTAGCGGCAGGCCGGTACAATATGTTATTGGTTCTGCTTGGTTCATGGATCGTGAATTCCTGGTCAGTGAGCAGGTGCTCATCCCTCGCCCTGAAACCGAAGAACTGGTACAATGGATCATTGACGATCATAAGGACAAAACGAAATTAAGAATAGTGGATATTGGTTCCGGCAGCGGCTGTATCGGTATCTCACTGGCACGTCTTATACCCAACTCTGTTATTACATGCACCGATATCAGTAAGGGTGCCGTAGAGGTATTAAAGACGAATATAGAGTGGGACATCAATAGTGCCGAAAAGAAAGCCGGCATGGATAACATAACTATCAAAAGGCTGGATTTTCTCAATGAGACCACACGAAATAAGGAATTAGGGCGTTATGATATCATCGTATCCAATCCACCATATATACCCGAGGCCGACAAAAAGAACATGCACAGCAACGTAACAAAGCACGAACCACACATAGCGTTATTCGTGCCCGACAATGATGCATTGCTGTTCTACAAAGCCATCGCTGCTTTCGGCAAAGGGCACCTGAGGCAGGAAGGATATATATATTGCGAACTGGACGCTGCTCATGCCGAAGAATGTAAAGCCTTATTTGAAGAACAAGGATATAACGATGTCTCAATAAAAAAAGATATAAACGGCAATTACAGGATGCTGAAGGCCGTATTAATAACTGCGAATGAAGAATAGGTTCGGAAAGAAGGATATGATATTCATCGGCGTCATAGCGCTGGTGCACATTATATTTTTCTTACTGGCTTGCAGCTACACTCGCATCTACATGGGCGATTCCTTCGAGTATATTTATGAGGCGCTCAACATAAAGAACCATTTATTTTTCTACAGTGGCAATCCTGCATTACCTATACAGCCCGAATACATGACACAGCGGCAACCACTTTATCCGCTATTCCTTTTAGGTATCTA
>CAYZKL010000135.1:3336-3630 GCA_964478855.1 uncultured Flavipsychrobacter sp. | reverse complement strand
TTCCAGAACCTGCTATCAGTTTTTAATATCTACCACATCCGTAAAACATTGCTCGGTATCGGCTACCAGGCTAAGTACGACTGGCTGTTCCTCCTATTGCTCATTGCATACCCTGCTCAGTTCATCAATGCCAATACCATCGCTCCCGACATCTTGCTGCAAACTTTTACTGTACTCTACTTTGCCGGCTTCATTTCGCTCATCCGCTATAAGCAGCTGAAATATGCCATATACATGAGCCTCGCGCTTATTGCCGGCATGATGGTCAAACCCGTTCTCTACCCGTTTACAGCC
>CAYZKL010000135.1:0-3326 GCA_964478855.1 uncultured Flavipsychrobacter sp. | reverse complement strand
GCAACGGGCACGGTTACAGCGCCCGGTATTAATAGCCATAATTCCGCTATGCGCTGTACTGCTTTACAACTACTGGAACTATACCCGAACCGACAAATTCCATTTCACCAGCAACAAGGCATTCAATGCCCTCTATTATTACTACCCCTTCATCAGTGCTCAGCATGGCCAGGATAGCGCCTCCAATTTCCTGCAGATCGCCCGCACGCAATACGATGCCATTCCCGATTACAAAGACCGTTACGACTATGCCAATGATGTAGGCACGCTGCTATTAAAACAAAATTTCTGGTCCTACATGGCTTTTCACCTTAGGCACAGTACCCGCATATTCATCGAGCCGGGCAAAGCAGAAATAGACTTGTTCACCGGTCGCCTTACTTATGGTCGGTTATACAATAAAGAGCAGACTGGCTTCTTTGCTACTTCCCGCAAGAATGGCATAACCGGCATGGGCGATTACATGCGTAGCAATCCTTCCCTGCTTTTTGTTATCATCATATTGGTGTTCAACAGTATCCGACTATTGGGGTTATTGCTCTTTTGTATCAATAAAAATATACACTGGCTTATCCGTTGGTTTGTTGTCGGCTATGCTGCTTATTTTGCAATAGCAGCCGGGCCTATTGCCAATACACGCTACTTCCTACCCGTCTCCTTGATAGTTATCGGCTGTAGTGTAATGGGTTTTAAAAAAATGAATACATCGAAAAACTAAATGATGAGCTTCACGGAAAAACATATGCCTTTCATTACATCAGTCACGCTCATGTGCCTGGTGTTGGCTATTGTTTATCCGCATTACCAGTACTATGTCGATCCAGATGGCACTGCATACCTTACCATTGCTGCCCGGTATGCTGCCGGCGATTTCGCAAAAGCGGTCAATGGTTATTGGAGCCCATGGAGTTGCTGGCTTACCGCAGGCCTCATACGCTGTGGCATCGCACCCATTCCATCCGGTGTTATCATCAATACACTCGGTGCCGCAGGCTTTCTGTTCATTACCAATTCCTTTTTCATAAAGTTCGGTATCCACACCAAACTGTTATGGCTATTCAATACAGCACTCGCCCTGTTCCTTTGCTATGCCGTCTTCTGGCAGTCGTTCGATGATCTGTGGGAGTGTTTTTTCCTATTGAGCACCCTGCGCATCATGCTTACCGATGGTTTTAAAAAAAGTGTGCTGCTATGGGTCGCCTGCGGCATCATTGGTGCGCTTGCTTATTTTGCAAAGGCTTATGCATTCCCTTTCTTCATACTCAATACACTCGTCTGCACTTATTTTATTTGCAAAGACAACAAAGCACTATGGTTAAAGAGTGCGCTCACTGCTATCTTGGTTATGATTGCATGCAGCCTGCCCTGGATAATGGCACTACATGATAAATACCATATCTGGACTACCTCCACTTCTGGCTCGCTTAATATGTCGTGGTACCTCGTTGGCCACCCATACTGGAAGCAGGGTATCAACCTGCTTATACCTCCTTTCTATCCCGATAGCCCTTATTATTGGGAAGACCCTTATTGGGTCAACGGTGCCACACCTCACTTCTGGGATTCATGGCAGTTATTCGGTCGTCAGCTGCTCCGTATCATCCAAAACCTGTATAAGCTTACCATCAGCATGGCACAGTTGTCCCTGTTCTTTCCGCTTATCGCATTCATGACTCTTGGCTTTATCAACAGGAAGCGCAAGAGCACACCTGATGCATCATTTATTGCATCGATATCTTTTTTCCTTTTCCCCTTTGGTTATATCCTTGTCAATTTCGAGGCCCGATATATATGGTACATGCTTCCTCTTGGCCTTATCATCGCAGGTTTGTTCATTCAAAACCATCTCGCAGGCAAAAAATACGCATCACTTATTTCATGGGCGCTGGCACTTAGTCTCATTGTTTACCCTGCATGGGGCATGTTCCGTATGTACGATCAGGGCAAAGAAGATTTTATTATCTCTGAAAAAATGAAAGAGCTCAACATTCACGGTTCTTTCACCGCAATTACAAAACCCGGATTGGAGTCTCAGTCTATTGAACGTATTGCCTACTTTTCAGGCAACCAGTTATTCAGCATACCTGCACAGGAAGCAAAACCCGGCGAGGTGCTCCTGGAAATGAGGCGGTACCATGTAAAATATTTCTTCGTATACAAACAAGCTGCCGATTCGGCGTTTCTTGATGAGCATGGACAACCATTCCCGGAAATAACACAAGGCACCATCCCTGGGTTGAGCATTTTTTTAATTGATCCGTAGATAAAGGTCCTTTGTTGGATAAATATGAGATTTGTTATAAAACTATAATATACCCTACCTCTATTAAGGTTTTCTAAATTTTGAATGTTCACTTTTGAATTCCCCACCCATAAAGACTTTTTACTTTTGAGTTTTTACTTTTGAGTTTTTAAAATACCTTTGCAGCCTGATAAAAAATAAAACATTTATATGTCAAACAAGATACAAGAACTGCTCGGCGACAAAGCTGGTTACTATTTAGACCACAAATGCCAGACCATCGACAAATCTTCAATACATCTGCCTTCTCCATCTCATCTCGATGATGTTTGGACTCAGTCTAACCGTAATGCTCAGACCCTCCGTAGTATCAATACGTTAATGAACCATGGCCGTCTTGGCGGTAGCGGTTATGTGTCTATCCTTCCTGTTGACCAGGGTATAGAGCATAGCGCCGGTGCTTCATTTGCTCCAAATCCTATCTATTTCGACCCGGAGAACATCGTTAAGCTCGCTATCGAGGGTGGTTGCAATGCAGTTGCTTCTACTTACGGTGTACTGGGTGCTGTTGCCCGTAAATATGCACACAAAATACCATTCATTGTAAAAGTTAACCATAACGAGTTCATCTCTTATCCTAATAAGTTCGATCAGATCATGTTCGGTACTATTAAGGATGCTTGGAACATGGGTGCTACCGCTGTAGGTGCTACTATCTATTTCGGTTCAGACGAGAGTGCCCGCCAGATAGTGGAAGTTGCTAAGGCTTTCGAATATGCTCACGAGCTGGGTATGGCTACAATTCTTTGGTGCTACCTGCGCAACAGCGGTTTCAAGAAAGATGGTATCGACTACCATACTGCAGCCGATCTTACCGGTCAGGCCAACCACCTGGGTGTAACTATCCAGGCAGATATCATCAAGCAGAAATTACCGAGCAATAATGGTGGTTACAACGCTATCAACTTTGGTAAGACAAGCAAGATCGTTTACGATAAGTTGACTACAGATCATCCTATCGATCTTACCCGCTACCAGGTAGCTAATTGCTACATGGGCCGTGTTGGTCTCATCAACTCAGGTG
>CAYZKL010000134.1:4759-6075 GCA_964478855.1 uncultured Flavipsychrobacter sp. | reverse complement strand
TAGAGGCAATAGCTGCACCAATCGCATTGTATCTGGGAATAAGAATGATATTCAGCAGCAGGTTGCTGATCGTTACAATCACTGAGATATAAAATGTCAGCTTTATCTTCCCTTTGGCAAATGCTATCGTCCACAAATAATTGGTAACAAAAAGCATAGGAATACTTAAAGACAGGATCATATAGACCCACCGTGTATCAGTTCCATATTTATTGTGTGTGAAGATATTTACAATGTCTACCCAGCAAACATTTAAGATCAATGGAATAAGCATACAAATAAAACTTTCCACTTTCCACAATACATTAAGCTGCTTTACAACATCCTCATTAAAGTGAGCATCCTTACTATATATCTTTGAGAGTTTTGGTAGCAAAACAGGTGCAATGATCAGAAGGGGTATGCGGGAAGATTCAAATGCCTTATAAGAAAATGAATAGTCGGCAGTAAACACATTTGTACTGAGCACACCCATTAATATCCAGTCCATCCTGGCAAAAGCGGAATCAAGTAACACAGTACCGGTTTGCGGCAGCGATTCTTTTACGAGCGCTTTATATAGTTTGCCGTTAAAAGTCATTTTCAAGGGACCACCCAAAATTCGATGGGTGAGCACAATACATAAAAGAAGTTCCACAAAACCTGAACACACAAATAAGATCTTTATATTAACCGGATCGATAGTATCCGTTACAATCAGAAATATCAGACCTGATACCCTGATGAAATTAGCCGTAACACTCATTATGGCAAGGCTCCAGAATTTTTGCATCCCCATTGCCAATTGCTTGTAGGGGCCTGAAATATATGTAAACAGTGTACTAACCGCAATAAAATACAATAGATCATGATCGGCATAAAATAAGGGCGCGATCATATGATGAACAGTAAGCAGGCCAATACAAATAAATGATACAATAACAGTATGTGATAAATAGGTACCCGCTATGTTCTGAGGATCATTTCCTGCCGATATTCTTCTGACCACAATATAATCAAACCCAAAAGTGAGGATAATGCTTATCGTAATGGTCAGGGCAATCGACCAATTTATTGATCCGAAAATATCTTTGCTTACAAAAGATGAGAGCAGTATGAAAAAAAGAAGCCCAAATAGCTGATTACAAATGATTTGAAAGGTAGTAGCTGAAAATACTTTAAAATATTTTTTCATTAATATGGGCTAAGCAAGTTCAAAAATCCGATTTTTTTTCGAAAATGTTGGATTTTATAATAATCCAGTGCCTCCGGAATGTTAAAGAAAGATAAAACATTAAGATATTTACAAACAAATGCACCGAAAAGTTATAAAATGC
>CAYZKL010000134.1:0-4749 GCA_964478855.1 uncultured Flavipsychrobacter sp. | reverse complement strand
CGAATTTTGTACCCAAACAAAAATACTGCACGATTTTTGCTGTGTGTATAGCATCTATCTTACTAAACTAAATGGAGCAACAAATTTTCTTTAAAGTACCCTTAGAACGTACTTCACGTCAAAACATAACCCCGCCGTCTGAGATCAGCGACATCAGGGAGATGTTTACAGATATGAACCAGCGTTATATGGTTTATGAACCACCTGCATACTATTATACTATCAAACGTATAATGGATGTAACTATCTCATCTATTTTTATTTTAACTGTAATGTCATGGGTTTTACCCATTGTTGCCATATTGATCAAACTTACCTCAAAAGGCCCTATATTCTTCCTCCAGAAAAGGACAGGATTTAAAGGCTTCGAGTTCAACTGCTTTAAATTCCGCACCATGCACATCAATGATGATGCAGACACAAAGCAGGCATCTAAGGGCGATAAGCGTATCACTACAGTTGGCAAATTTTTAAGGCTTACCCATCTGGATGAAACACCTCAGTTCTTTAATGTACTGATAGGTGATATGAGCATAGTAGGTCCACGCCCCCATATGCTGTACCATACACGATACTATTCTCAGCGTATACCTTATTACAACCTGCGCCATGAAGTGCAGCCGGGTATGACCGGAATGGCCCAGATAAAAGGCTTTATCGGTGAGATCAATATTGAGCGCGAGTTGCGTAAGCGTATCCAGTGGGATATTTATTACATGAAGAACCAAAGCATCGGTCTTGACCTGAAAATACTGGTCAGCACAGCATGGGCCGTTTGCCTGAAAGCTTTCAGTATCTTCTCTAAGAAAAAAGAACAATAATTATTTTATAAATATAATTTCATAAAAAGATGCCTTTATACGGCATCTTTTTTTATTTGGCAAAATCATCAAATCCGGCTGTTTTTATACTGTTTTGCACTTGAAAATCAAAAAAATGAACAAAATCGCACTCATTTTTTGTCGTTTTTGCCCCAAAAAGAGATTTCGCTTTTTGCCATTAATGATTACTTTTGCAGTCCATAAAAAAATCTAATCTTCATGGCTACAACAGCAGATATGCGTAACGGTTTGATCATTAAACTTGACGGAAGCCTTTACTCAGTAGTTGAATTCGGACAAAACAAGACAGCACGTGCAGCAGCAAAGGTGTGGGCAAAACTTAAAGGCGTAGATAACAATCGCTCAATAGAGCATACCTGGAACTCAGGTGACAATATCTTCCCGGTACGTGTAGAGCGCCGTAACTTCCAGTTCTTATATAAAGATGACAGCGGGTTCAACCTGATGGATAACAATACATTTGAGCAGATAATAGTAGGTGAGAACATGATAGAGCGCCCTGAACTGTATAAAGACGGCCAGGAATGCTTCGTTATCGTAAATACCGAAACAGAAGTACCAATGGGCGTAGAACTTCCTCCAAGCATCAACCTGCGTGTTACCTACTCTGAACCGGGCGTAAAAGGCGATACTGCTACAAGGGCTATGAAATCTGCTACTGTAGAAACAGGTGCTACTGTTATGGTTCCACTGTTTGTAAATACAGACGAGCTGATAAAAATAGACTCTAAGACCGGTGCTTACGTAGAAAGGGTAAAAGAATAACATCACCCTATGAAGTGATCAATTGTTTTTGATAAAAGAATAGTACATCACAGGTAATAAGTGATCTTAATAAAGAATTTTTCTCTTAAGACTAACGACTTAAAAAAACATTCATGGAGTACAAGCAAATACAGGAACTGATAAAGACGATCAACAAATCGAACATCAGCGAACTATCGATAGAAGAAGGCGAGTTCAAGATCACTATCAAGCAGGAACTGACCGGGCAGACGCAATACGTAACTGTACCACAGGCTCCGGCTCAAATGAGCATGCCTATGCAGCAGCAGGCACCGCAGCAACAAGCAGCAGCGCCGGCCGCCGAAAAACCGGCATCACCCGCAGCAGCAAGCAATACCACAACGATCAAATCTCCAATGATCGGCACTTTTTATCGCAGCCCTTCACCTGATAAGCCTTCGTTTGTAAACGTAGGTGATGAAATAAAAGCAGGCCAGGTACTATGTATCATTGAAGCAATGAAACTGTTCAATGAAATAGAAAGTGAAGTAAGCGGCAGACTCGTGAAAGTAGTTGCAGATGATTCATCACCGGTAGAATATGATCAACCGTTGTTTATCGTTGAACCGATCTGATTTCAATAAATACCCTTCGGCAATTCAACAATAACTGGAACCAGATCATTGTTGAATTGCCGTTTTGGTAAATTACACACCCCAAAACTGTATTCAGTGTTTAAAAAAATACTTATTGCCAATCGCGGAGAGATAGCATTACGCATCATTCGTACCTGCCGCGAAATGGGCATTCGTACGGTAGCTGTTTACTCTACAGCCGATAAAGACAGCCTGCATGTGCGCTTCGCAGACGAGGCCGTATGTATAGGCAAGCCACAAAGCAGTGATTCTTACCTCAACATTCAGCACATAATGGCTGCTGCCGAGATAACCAATGCCGATGCGATACATCCAGGCTATGGCTTCCTGGCGGAGAACGCGAATTTTGCCGAAATATGCGCTCAGTATAATATCAAGTTCATAGGCCCTACGCCGCACATGATCCGCTCTATGGGCGATAAGATCACGGCTAAGGAGACCATGATAAAAGCAGGAGTACCTGTAATACCGGGTTCTGAAGGGTTGCTGGAAAGTGTGGAAGAAGCTAAGAAACTGGCTAAAGATATGGGCTACCCGGTCATCATCAAGGCTACAGCCGGTGGTGGTGGCAAAGGTATGCGTGTAGTATGGAACAACGAAGAAATAGAACACGCTTACAATACTGCTAAAATAGAAGCTGCAGCATCATTCAAGAATGATGGTATCTATATGGAGAAGTTCGTAGAAGAACCACGCCATATAGAGATACAGATAGCTGGCGACCAGTTTGGTACTGTATGTCACCTCAGCGAGCGTGATTGCTCTATACAGCGCCGTCACCAGAAGCTGGTAGAAGAATCTCCTTCACCATTCATGACACAGGAGCTGCGTCTGAAAATGGGAGAGGCTGCTATTAAAGCCGCATCTGCCATTAACTACGAAAGCGTGGGTACGATAGAATTCCTGGTAGATAAGCACCGCAACTTCTACTTCATGGAAATGAACACGCGTATCCAGGTAGAACACGGTGTTACCGAAGAAGTGATCAGCTACGACCTGATAAAAGAACAGATAAAGATAGCTGCTGGTGTGCCGATAAGCGGTAAGAATTACGAACCGAATATTCATGCTATCGAATGCCGCATCAACGCCGAAGATCCGTACAATGACTTCAGGCCTTGCCCCGGTAGGATCACTACCCTGCATACTCCGGGTGGTCATGGCGTACGCGTCGATTCACACATCTACGCAGGCTACACTATTCCTCCCTATTACGACTCTATGATAGCAAAGGTGATAGCAGTAGCACAAACCCGCGAAGAGGCTATTAACACTATGGAACGTGCTCTGAGCGAATATGTGATAGAGGGTGTAAAGACTACTATACCTTTCCACATGCAACTGATGAAGAATGAAGAATTCAGAAAAGGCAACTTTACCACTAAGTTCATCGAGAGCTTCAAGCTGATCTGATAATTTGGTTTAAAAATAATGATGGGGCTTTCGGGCCCCATTTTTTATGCCTGCGCTTTAAAACAAACACCTAATTTAGCTACATGCTGCGAGGGAAATTGATAACACTGGCTATATTACTGCTCCTGGTAGCAGTAGCTGTGTTGTATATACCGGGCCATGCACAACAGGTGTCTGTCTACGATAGCTATATCTACTATCCGCTTCAGTCATTGAGGGGCATACTTTTCAGCTGGCTGCCGGTGAGCTTTGGCGACATCTTGTATCTGCTTGCGGGTATATTAGCGGCCACTACACTCTGCCGATGGGTCTACTACCTCGTACATTTCAGGTCCTGTAAACCGCAACTCGCTTCGTCAATATTAAGCAGCGCCAACATTGCCCTTCTTATCTACTTGCTGTTCATCATTGGCTGGGGTGCTAACTACGACAAACAACCGCTAAAGAATGAATGGGGGCTTGCCGTTAGTAAAACTGACAGCAGTTATAACCCCGGGCAAACACTGGAACATATAACCGAATTCGAAAGTTTTCTTACAGAAAAACTCAACACCTATGCACCCGGGTATCGCAGCTTATCGTTCGGTGAATTAAATGAACAGGCCAAAAACCATTACAAAAACCTGACAGATAGCAAGGTAAAAAAATACGGGCTGCACATAAAACCTACCATCTATGCTTATGTAATGGAACGCTTGGCCATAGAAGGCTACTACAATCCCTTCTCGGGCGAAGGGCAGGTATGTACTACCCTGCCATCATTCATGTTGCCATTTGTTATCAGCCACGAAATGGCTCACCAGGCAGGCATAGCTGCCGAGGGAGATGCTAATCTGATGGCTTATGCACTTGGCACTGCCGGCGATGACAGCATCTTTCGCTATTCGGCATACCTCAATATCTGGATCTATAATACGAACAGGTTAATGGTCAGGGATTCATTGGCAGCTAAAAATTTCAGGCAGCAGCTCAATCCACTAACGCTTGCCCACCTGGACACCCTGAAACAACTGAGCCGCAAATACGACAACAATATGGCGCGCTACAGCAGCAAGGTATATGACCAATACCTGAAAATGGAGGCCCAGCATGATGGCATACGCAGCTACGGC
>CAYZKL010000133.1:5784-6187 GCA_964478855.1 uncultured Flavipsychrobacter sp. | reverse complement strand
AGTTGCTAATTATCTTTTCGATGAACTGATACAAAGATACATATCCTTTTATCTTTCCAACAACATTTTTTATCTTTTTTTTACAAAAAAAGAATTGGTTTAAGTTAGAACTTTAGTTATCAGTACATTATCATATTAATAACATTCTGTTATCTTATTTCTTCTTCTTAGGGGAGAACATGGCCAGCATCCTGCGTCCTTCCATTTTAGGCATAGACTCCAGTGCACCGTATTCTGCCATACGCTCAGCAAACTTCAGCAGCAACAGCTCACCACGCTCCTGGAACATGATAGCACGGCCTTTGAACTGTACATAGCATTTTACTTTGTTGCCATCCTGCAGGAACTTCTCTGCGTGCTTGGCTTTGAAATCAAAGTCATGGTCATCGGTATTGGGGGTAAA
>CAYZKL010000133.1:0-5693 GCA_964478855.1 uncultured Flavipsychrobacter sp. | reverse complement strand
TCTACTTCTTTGGCTATCGCCATCTTTATAGCTTCTGCAACAGGGTAGATACCCGGTTCTATCTCATCGCCTATTACACGCACTTCCGGCGCGGTGATCTCGTCATTGAGGCGATGTTCATTCTGCGGCACTCTCGGCCTGAAAAAGGGTTTCCCTTTTGGTTTTTTCTGCATTAATGGTTTTTAAAATTATTGGCAAAAATAAAATATTTGTACATCACTTGCTCATTACTGATGTACAATTTTTTATGCAACTATTGTGCCAGCCCGTTTTCCCTTCATTTGCTCCTTCACCACGCCCTGTATGTCTGCCGCAAAGGCATCCACAGAAACGGCTCCTTTATCACCCTCGCCGTGCACACGCACAGATACGGTGTTCTCTGCCATCTCTTTTTCGCCTACTATCAGCATGTACGGGGTCTTCATCAGTTCTGTATCACGGATCTTGCGGCCTATCTTCTCGCTGCGGTCATCTACTTCGCTGCGTATATCGGCCTCTTTCAGCATTGCAGCCACTTTATGGGCATATTCGCTGTATTTGTCGCTTATAGGCAGGATCTTCACCTGCAGCGGCGCCAGCCATATAGGCAGGTTGCCGCCGCAATGCTCCAGCAATACGGCTATAAAGCGCTCCATAGAGCCAAACGGCGCACGGTGTATCATTACCGGGCGTTTGCGGGTATTGTCGCTGTCCACGTATTCCAGTTCAAAGCGCTCAGGCAGGTTATAATCTACCTGTATGGTACCCAGCTGCCATTTACGGCCCAGGGCATCGCGCACCATAAAGTCGAGCTTAGGACCGTAGAATGCGGCCTCGCCATACTCTATAACGGTATTCAGGCCCTTCTCTGCTGCGGTATCTATGATGGCCTGCTCGGCTATCTGCCAGTTCTCTTCGCTGCCTATGTACTTGCTGCGGTCTTCCTTATCGCGCAGGGATACCTGTGCGGTATATTCTGTAAAGCCCAGTGACTCAAACACATAGAGTACAAGGTCTATCACTTTCTTGAATTCGTCTTTCACCTGGTTTGGCATACAGAACAGGTGGGCATCATCCTGGGTAAAGCCACGCACACGGGTAAGGCCGTGCAGCTCACCGCTCTGCTCATAACGGTACACGGTGCCGAATTCGGCAAGGCGCAACGGCAGGTCTTTATAAGAACGTGGGGATGATTTGTATATCTCGCAATGGTGCGGGCAGTTCATCGGTTTCAGCATGAACTCTTCGCCCTCCTGCGGGGTAGTGATGGGGCGGAAACTGTCCTTGCCATACTTTTCCCAGTGGCCCGATGTAACGTATAACTGCTTGCTGCCGATGTGCGGTGTGATAACAGGCAGGTAGCCGGTCTCCAGCTGTGCTTTCTGCAGGAACTGCTGCAGCCTTTCGCGCAGCATAGCACCCTTGGGCAACCACAAAGGAAGCCCGCTGCCTACCTTCTCAGAGAAGGTTAACAGGTCCAGCTCGCGGCCCAGCTTACGGTGGTCGCGCTTCTTGGCTTCTTCCAGCAGTGCCAGGTATTCTTCCAGCTCTTTTTGAGCAGGGAAGGTAACACCATAGATGCGGGTAAGCATCTTGTTCTTCTCATTGCCACGCCAGTAGGCACCGGCTATGCTGGTAAGCTTTACGGCCTTGATAGCGCCAGTGCTCGGGATGTGAGGCCCGCGACACAGGTCGGTAAAATTGCCCTGTGTATAAAATGTGATGCTGCCATCAGCAAGGCCCTCCAGCAGTTCCAGCTTATACTGGTCTGCCTTTTCGGTGAAGTATGCTACGGCCTTATCTTTAGGTACATCTTCTCTTTTGTAAGCATTGTTGGCCTTGGCCAGCTCTTTCATTTTGTCCTCTATCTTCTTCAGGTCATCATCGCTGATGGTGCGGTCGCCGAGGTCTATATCATAATAGAAGCCGGTCTCGATGGCAGGGCCAATACCGAATTTGGTGCCGGGGTAGAAAGCCTCCAGCGCCTCGGCCATAAGGTGTGCCGATGAGTGCCAGAAGGTGGCCTTAGCGTCTTTATCGTCCCAGGTGAGCAGGCGCAGGGTGGCATCGCTGTTGATAGGGCGGGATGAGTCCCACACTTCACCATTCACTTCTGCGGCCAGCACTTTGCGGGCAAGGCCCTCACTGATGGACCGGGCAACGTCTGCGGCGCTTGTACCTGCGGGATATTCCCTTACTGCGCCATCAGGTAATGTAATATGTATCATAAATTAAAAAGTCAAAAGTCGAAATTAAAAAGCTGTTTTTTGTTATTAGTCTAAAGTCTATAGTAGAAAGTAGAAAGTCGGGAGTGGGTTGTTTAATATCTTACTCCTTACCCCTTATCCCTTACTCCTTATCCCTAACGTGCGCAAAAATACGAAATGTAAACTGCCCTTCCATTAAAAAACCTGCAACCGCAAGGGCTGCAGGTTAAATATGGGAAGCCGCTTGCTAAAAGTTGGTGTATTTGAGCGTATATCTGAATGTGTCAGGCAGTACGATGGGGTTCATGGCAGGAGGGCCTGCATGCCAGCCAGTAGTGTCGAGACGGGTAGATATCATGTAGAAACGGAGTGTGAACTCGCTCTGTGAAAAGTTGCTGATCACCGCATTATACACATTGAGCAGAGGCACTGCCGTAGAATCAATTTTGAGAATACGGATAGAATCAACCACCAGGAATGTTTTGGTATAGCCCAGCAGGGTATCAAAGGTGCCGAGGATGGTATCTACCTGCCATGGCTCTATAGACAGGGTATCCCAGCTAAGAGGCTCTACAGCACTTGTAACACCATGAATGCCGGTGAAGCCATTGTACATATCAATGTAGTTGTTCCTGAGGTTCCACAGGAAGTCGATATGGTCAGGATCTCCCGGATTGCACTTGATAGAGCTGCTGTAGATAGCACCATGCAACTGGGAGTCGAATGTGATATAATCGTCTTTGTGGCAATATGGTACGTATTTTACATAATCGAGCACGGTGTCCCTGCCATCCGGTTTTTTGATGGTGATGGTGCCGCTTGCTACCTTCCATTTACCGGTACGCAGCATCTCTTCCATGCTGGGGGCCTGGGCCTGAGGGGTCTTGTTGCAAGCCGCAAAAACTACGACGGCCAGCAGTGCCATATAAAAGTATTTCATCTTATGGATAAATATTTAAAGGCTAAAGCTAATAAATATAATTGAAGCTAAAAAACCGGGGATGGAAAACGGGCAGTTTTACTGCTTTGCCACCTTGTATGTGGCCTTTTTACCATTTTCATTCACCTCCAGCAGGTACATGCCGGGTGGCAGGTCTCTTATATTCAGTTCGTTATTGCCGGCACGCAGTCGCCCCTGCTGTATTGCAGCGCCTACTATACTGAGAATGCGGTAGCCGGCATTGGTTTGCAGGTTATCTATGTGCAGCAGGTGGTTTGTGGGGTTGGGGTAGATGGATATTTTATTTTCAGCTGCCATTTCCTCTACATCCAAGTAATGACATTTTGGGAATGTAACTTTTCGTATTAAACCATTTTGAGCGTCTGAAATAAATAGATTACCACAACTATCTAATGTGATCCCTCTTGGGAGATTTAATTGAGCAGTAGTTGCTGGTCCTCCGTCCCCACTATAGCCAGCAATGTTATTGCCAACTATTGTGCTTATATATCCTGCCCAATTGACCTTTCGAATGATATGATTATATAATTCTGAAAAATAAAAGTTGCCATGTTTATCCGAAGCCACGTCAGCAGCTAACAACAATTTTGCTGTAGTTGCTGGTCCCCCGTCTCCACTATAGCCACTTATACCGTTCCCTGCTACAGTGGTTATTTTTCCAGTTGATAAATTTATTTTTCTAATTTTTTCAGTAGTAGCTACATATAAATTATTGAAAACATCAACGTTTATCCCATTTATGTTTGCTATTTCAGCGGCAGTAGCTGGCCCTCCGTCGCCTGAAGAGCCAAACCCTCCATTGCCTGCAATGGTTTTAATAATACCGTTTGTATCTATTTTCCGTATTCTATTATTGTTGCCATCAATAAAATATAAGTTTCTATTTGCGTCAAATGTTACTCCCCATGGTAGGTAAATGGTAGCGGAAGTTGCGGGTCCACCATCGCCACTAAAACCGGCGATGCCTGAGCCTGCTATGGAATTGATTATGCCTGTAACCATATCTACTTTCCTGATTCTGTTATTCTCTATATCAGGTATATAAAGATTGCCCAAATGATCAAATGCGATTCCTCCGGGTAAGCTAATTTGCGCTGCTGTTGCAGGCCCTCCATCGCCGCTAAAACCTGAAATGCCAGTACCAGCTACGGTTGTTATAATACCTGATGTAGATACTTTCCGAACTTTAAATAAATGAGAACCGAAGTAGTAATTACCTGCACCGTCAAATGCTATATAGCCGCAATGGCCTAATGCGGCACTTGTGGCAGGTATTCCATCAGCATAAGAGCCTCCTGTAGTTGTACCGGCCACTGTAGTTATTATCTGTGCCTGCAAAACCATAGGCAGCAAACAACAAAGCAGTATCAGTAGCTTTTTCATAAGGGTTGTATTAATGATGGTGCTAAGGTAAACAGCATATCAATGCAAAAATTCAGTATAAATACCGAGTTTTTATTCAGTTGTCTTTGCTTATATTATCCCGGATAGACGGCGTAGGGCATTTTGGGGTGAAAATTGTCTGAATCAGAATGGCCAGAATTAAAGAATAAATAGAATGCCCGCGTTAATTAGATGCATTATATACATTATTGGTGTTGAAGACCAGTTTGTACTGCAATTTCTGAGCGCCAAAATTGATAAGTAATCCCTTCTCAAAATTGTAAGCGGTAAGATAATTTTTTGTTTGTGCCAGGTGAACATCTTCAAGGTCTGATATCGCTTTTAACTCTATAACCACTTTACCTTCAACTATAAAGTCCGCCCTTCTTGATCCTACCTCTTCTCCATCATAAAATACAGGTTGTTCTACCTCCCTTCCAAAGTTCAGCTTAGCCTTCATTAGCTCGATCGCAAGGCAACGTTGATAAATGACTTCCTGGAACCCATTACCCAACGTATTATGAACCTTCATCGCACAACCAATTATGCTATAGGTTAATTCATCTTTCTCCATACTGATACTATAATAAAGTAAAAACGGTAAATCAAATTACGACTTTTGCCCTTAATAACAAACTCTTTACACCCAATATATCTGCACAACTCCATTCTTCTTATTCTTCCATTCGGCATCCATAATTCAGAAGAATCCACTACGCAACAACAACCACAAATAGCGACTACGCCACTCCATTCTTCTTATTCTTCCATTCTGACCATTCTGATTCAGACAATCACGCCACTCAGCATTCTGATTCAGACAATCTTACACTTATCCACATCCTCCCCAAAACAACCCCAAAATCCCCTCAAACCCTTACCCACTCTGCAAACTTTTTTCTGTCATAAGCAGCTACCGTCTTATCATAAGCCGTTTTCAGTATTACCATAAAACCCCGATTTCTCCATCCCCTCCACTCATCAGAACTTCGTCTGTTAAATAATAATTGATAGAGGCGACGAATAAGAACTTTCAAATGAATTCTCCTTATTCTTTCATTCTGACCATTCTGATTCAGACAAACACGCAACACCAATAAACCTAAAACCATGGACTATAAACACGAAGAAAACCGCCGGGCAAGAGAACTATACTTCCAGTC
>CAYZKL010000132.1:322-6298 GCA_964478855.1 uncultured Flavipsychrobacter sp. | reverse complement strand
ATAATGTTCACTCCCGCGAGCAGGTACAGAAGTGGGTGAACGAGGTGCCCAAGGGCTTTTTATTTTGTCCCAAGTTCACACAGTCTATAACTCATATCCGCAGGCTAAAGAATGCCCGCAAAGAAGTAGATACCTTTCTGGATGTTATATCAGCTTTTGGTGAACACCTGGGTCCTGTTTTCCTGATGCCGCATCCTCAGATGGGTGTAAAACACCTGGAAACCATTGAGGAGTTTATCAACGACATACCAAAGGACATTGATGTGTTCCTGGAAATGCGCCACGAAGACTGGTACACAACTGGGAAGGGCTATTCACCTGAATTGTATGACTATCTGCGTACGCACAAAAGGGGCTCAGTTATCACAGATGCGGCAGGTCGTCGGGATTGCGTACACATGCACCTTACTAAGCCTGAGTGTTTTATCAGGTTTGGAGGTAATGGCCTGCATCCTACTGATTATCTGCGTATAGATGACTGGGTGCAGCGTATAAAATTGTGGATGGATCAGGGGCTGGAACGATGCTACTTTTTTATGCACCAGCATGATGAACTGCATTCTCCCGAATTGATAAAATATTTTATCGAACAGATGAATAGTCATTGTGGCACTAAAATTCCATTGCCAAAAATATACACGGAAGGATCTCTGTTTTAAAAACAAAACTTATGGCAGAACTTAAAACAAAAAAAACTGAAGAAAGCGTTGAAGCATTTTTGAATACAGTTACCCCAGACCAGAAGAGAAAAGATAGTATTGAACTGGTGAAGATCATGAGTGCTATACTCAAAGCCGAGCCTAAGATGTGGGGTAGTAGTATCATAGGCTTTGGTTACCGCCAGTTGAAATATGATAGTGGCAGAGAACTTGATTGGTTCATTTCCGGTTTTTCTCCCCGCAAGGCAAATATTGTTTTATATCTCTCCGGTGGTGCGCATCAGTCGCCCGATCTGCTGAGCCGGCTTGGTAAGCACAAAACTGGTAAAGGATGCCTGTACATCAATACACTTGCTGATGTGGATATGAAAGTACTTAAGGAGATGATCAAGGGATCTGCTAAGATCATTTAGGCTATTATCACTTTAAATTTTTGCCTGACTGTGTAAGTGAAATCTCTGTAAATAAACTATTTAAACATTGTTTATGTTTTATTATATCTTTATTCAGATAAATAAAACATGGATAAAGACAATGAGGATATAGGCTTTTTCAGGTATCTGGTTGCGCAGCACCGCCTTATTGCTTTGGCTTACCTGGTAGCTACGGTATGCTATGTGGCCATGAAGTATTGCTTTCCGCTGCCCGATTTTTTCTCAGATTCATTCAGTTACATTGCTGCAGCCACTGTTGGTATGCCTGTGTCTTACAGACCCACCGGTTATTCCGATTTTTTAAGGCTGGCACATACTATATCCGTTCCCGGAAATTCAGTGGTACTTATGCAGTATGCATTATCTTTTCTGGGTATTCTATTCTTCTTCTTCAGTGTCGATTATCTGTATAGGCTGCAACAAAAACTCAGAGTAATAATATTACTTGTTTTAGTGGCAAACCCTTTACTGGTCATACAAACAAACCTTATATCCAGCGATAGTTTATTTTGTACTGTTACTATTGTCTGGTTCACACTTTGCCTTTGGCTTGTCAGCAAGCCCTCGTGGTGGTTGTTTGGTTTACAACTAATTGTTTTGTACATCTGTTTCCAGATCAGGTATACAGCTATCTTTTATCCTGTTGTTGCATGTATATCCTTCCTCATTTCGCATGGCAGGTTAGTATTCAGGGTTATAGGTAGCCTATGTACGATACTGCTGGTTTTTGTGCATGTAGATCGGCAAATGGATATAATTGAAAAGGATTTTAACGTACGCATATATTCCGGTTTTTCAGGCTGGCAGTTAGCTAATAATGTACTCTGTTATTACAATAAGATCTCTGTAGATCCTGGAATGCTGCCCACAGAAGAGACAAAAAGAATAGATAGCTGTATTAAGGAACACATCAATGATATTCGGCCTTTTGAGCAGGTAAATACTGAATACCTGTGGGATCGCCATTCCCCTTTGAAGCAATACCTTGCCGGTAGGCAGAAGCGCACTGGGCACCATTATTTTTATGAGTGGATGAATGCCGGGAAGGATTTGAGCGATTATAGTAGGTTTCTTATTAAAGCAAATCCCGGTGCATATATCAGGTATTTTATGGTCCCCAATTTCAATAACTGCATACTGCCACATGCTGAGGCTCTATCCGAATACAATAACTGGAACACTATCCTTACACCCGATGCGCAGCTTTGGTTCCGGTTCCGGTCCGATAGGTTATATTGCCGATATCCGGGGCTTCAAAAAAAGATCAGTACCCCGTATCCAATTGTATGGGCAGTACTTAATCTGGTCAATTTGATGGTTATTGTTTGTGCATTGTTCGCGGTCTTCCGGTTTCGAAGACATTTACCTGCTCCCGTTACCCGCCTGGTAGTTATGTGGAGTGTATTCTATTTATGCTATATCCTGTTCAGTACATTCGCTACTATTGTACTGTTACGGTATATGATGCCTTTATTTTCTATGTGCCTTGTGATGCCATTAGTATTGTTCAGGCAATACATTCATTTTCGCAGATATGCAGCAAACAATAGCTGATAATGTTGTTCTTTTTCCTATTTTTGTTAATAACTTGTAAAGTGGGGGTTCTTTATGAATAAGATATTGACCATTTTTATTGCTGTATGCTGTCTGTGTCCTTTAAGTGCCTTTTCCAAAAAAAAGCATAAAAAGCAAACGGTTAGGTATACTCAGCCGCAGACCCATAAGCGGGCAAGAATGGGGCAGGTATCCGGCATAATGACCAACCAGAAGTATGACGATAATGCCAGGTTTAAAGCACTACCTAAAAAATTGCAGAACCATTTGAATAAAGTGCACCAGTACCCGCCTCACCACAGGAGGCGTAGCCATCAATCTACTATATAGTTCATTCTTTGCCTTTATGTTTGCAATCTTATCTCCCCTACATAATTGAAGTCAGGATAAATATTTTGATTATTTTGAATTCGTGCCCGGTAAAATTTCATTACCACATTTAAATTATTTTCTTTTCTTTGCTGAAAGAACTGAAATATGGGCCTGCTCAAAAAACTATTGTTATTGATATTGACTATCAGCATCTTTTCTTCATGCCTGGTACACCCTAGACCATATAAGAAATGGTACAAAAGGCATAATTCAGGATATAATTACTCCAGGCACAATTTTGCGGGCAGGCACCTTTGGGTAAGACAGCGATAATTTATTTGGTTTCTATATTATTCAAACAGCCGGTATTTACCGGCTGTTTTGTGTTTTTTAAGATCTATTTAGCCAGTGCGGTAGGGAGTCCATCCATACTTAGCAGGTTTTTTTCTTTCTTGTACGCTTCTAGGCCGTCTATGCCTTTCTTTGCAGCCCATTTATCAGCGTGGTCCCTTTCTCCTTTGTATTGATACAGCGGCACACTGAACCCACAGGAGGTCTGCACTTTTTCTATAGTAGCAACTATTAGCTGTCGCGTTGCCATATGCAGTTCAAAGTGGCCGGATAATTCAGCCCATTCGGCATCGCCTGGCAGTACAGTATAACCTTTGCCATACAATCGCAATATATTTGGCGGGCCCGAAAAGGCGCAGAACATAAATGTAATTCGTCCGTTCTCCAGTAGGTGTGCCGAAGTTTCATTACCACTGCCTATTATGTCCATGTAGGCAACTTTGTTCGCAGACAATACCCTAAAGCTATCCTGTCCTTTCGGCGAAAGATTAATATGAGTATCGACCCCCAATGGTGCCGTGCTTACAAAGAACATATGCTGCTCTTCAATAAATTCCTTGTGCTTGTCCTCTATACTATCGAAAAACCTGCCCATATTCCTATTGATGCTCTTAATGCCCCGTTGAATAAACTATTGCCACTATGCCGGCTATCAATGTTGCATATATTCCGGTAGCAATACCGTAGCCCTCCCACACTTTACGCTTCTTTATCTGGTAGGCTTTAGCATCAAACGCTGTTCTGTATTCTTCCTTATACACAAGATCAGGGTATGGTATATATTGTACAGTGTTCCTGGGCCGGGTACTTGTAGCTATAAGCGTGGGTATAATCCCGTATACGGGAGATGCGTAAAGCGATACGCCCAGTGCCATGCCTTTTGCGCCTTTGTAGCCTTTATAATAGGTTACGGCATCCCTCGTTCCCTGTTCGGCAAGGGTAATATCTTGGTTTTCGCTGTTGACGGGCTGTTCCGGTTTCGTTGTCGGGATCATCTGGGTGCTTGCCACAGCAAATGAATCTATCGTGCCATTCTCATAAGTGATATGACTGATATCTGCCACATCCAGCCTGTATGTTGGCCCTTGTTGGTTCCTGAAACTTTTATACTCTATGATTCCCGGATTTACTTTCAATACTTTCGATGGAATGGTCTTGCCATTTTTTCTGGTGATGATGTCCTGGCCATAGCCAGGCTGAATTGTAACAAGGATGAGTGCGATGCAGAGGGCACTTTTGAGCATATGGTGTGTATTTAAGCAAAAATACTATTTCACGGTCCAATATATCGCGGTTTGCTACTAATTATCCACAACTTTTATGCCATTCATGTTTCATGGCTATTCCACCATAGCAGACCAGATTGCTTTTTATATCTTTGCGCCATGGAACTCAATGCGCTTACTGCCATCAGCCCTATAGACGGGCGATATCGCTCCCAACTGGCTACTCTTGCTCCTTATTTCTCTGAATATGGGCTTATCCGCTATCGTGTAAAAGTAGAGGTAGAGTATTTTCTCTTCCTCGCAGAAAAAAAGATAATAAAGCTACCGGCCAAGGTAAAGCCTTCAAAGTTGCGTTCAATCTATGAGGCGTTTACTGAAGAAGATGCTATGCAGATAAAAGGAATTGAGCGTACCACTAACCACGATGTAAAGGCTGTAGAGTACTTCCTTAAGGAGAAGTTACTCGCATTGGGTGCTGGTGATAGCGTGGAGTGGATACACTTTGGCCTCACCTCCCAGGATATCAATAATACCGCCATTCCATTATCATGGAAGGATGCTCTTGAAGAACAATATTTGCCTCAATTACTGAACCTGCACCTGCAGTTATACCACATGGCTATAGAGTGGAAGAGTATATCCATGCTTGCCCGTACTCATGGCCAGCCTGCATCGCCTACTACACTCGGCAAGGAGATAATGGTGTTCGTAGAGCGCATAGAAGGGCAGATAGATCAGTTGCTGAACATACCTTTCGCTGCCAAGTTCGGCGGTGCTACCGGGAATTTCAATGCCCACCATGTTGCTTTCGGTCATATAGATTGGGAGAAATTTGGTAATGATTTCGTTAACAAAAAGCTGGGCCTGGAGCGTATGCAGTACACTACCCAGATAGAGCATTATGATAATATCGCTGCACAGTTCGATTCGCTGAAGCGTATTAATACTATATTGATAGATTTCTGCCGCGATATCTGGCAGTATATATCTATGGAGTATTTCAAGCAGAAAGTAAAAGCGGGAGAAGTAGGCAGTAGCGCCATGCCACATAAGGTGAATCCTATTGATTTTGAAAATGCAGAAGGAAACCTCGGTATCGCTAATGCCCTCTATGAGCATCTGAGTGCTAAGCTACCCGTTAGCCGCCTCCAGCGCGATCTTACCGACAGCACCGTGCTTCGCAATATTGGCATTCCTTTAAGCCATAGTTTCCTTGCACTGCGTTCTATTGAAAAGGGGCTTGGCAAACTGGTGCTTAATAAGCAGAAGATGGTAGACGACCTGGAGCAAAACTGGGCTGTAGTTGCAGAAGCGATACAGACCGTATTACGCCGGGAGCGTTATCCTCAACCTTATGAGGCTTTAAAAGCACTCACGCGAGGTAAAGCCAGCATCACCAAAAAGGATATACACGAATTCATAGATACCCTTAAGGTAACC
>CAYZKL010000132.1:0-312 GCA_964478855.1 uncultured Flavipsychrobacter sp. | reverse complement strand
TACAACCGATGCAATAAAAGCAGAGTTGAAAAAAATTACACCGCATAATTATACCGGTGTCGATTTTCGGTTGTAATTATTATATCCATTATTTACTGCGCTAAACACGCTTTGTATATTGAAGGAGCTACCACAGGTATTATTGAATGATTTGCATGGTATCCGTGGTTTTGATGAAGCCGCATTTACGGCAGCTCATCAATTGCCTCCGGTTACCTCTGTACGTCTTCACCCGGTCAAGGGGGCGGGCCTGTTTGAAGAAAACGAGCAGGTTCCGTGGTGCAGTCAAGGCGTTTACTTGCCCCAACGACC
>CAYZKL010000131.1:0-6353 GCA_964478855.1 uncultured Flavipsychrobacter sp. | reverse complement strand
GATGTAGAGCATGGCCGCATAGTCTTTAGGTAAGCGCTTCTCGGCATAGTAGGTATCTACCAGCTTCCTGAAGTTTTGCAGCACGAGCTGATTTTGCTGCGGTGCATGTACCTGCTGCTGCGGGTTGCTGCGTGCCACCGTAACGAACAGTGCTATAAGTGCCGCACGGATAGCATCGGGTGACCGGGCATCGCGGTGGTGCACCTCTGTGATGATGCGGGCAAAAAGGCCCTCAGCATCCCGGTATGCCTGCCCTGCCAACTGGTACACGCTGTCGGCAGCGACGCCACCGAAGAACGGGTACTGCTCGGGGTATTGCTCATTGACGAGGAAACCACGAAACAGATCGGGTGAGCAGTTGATGATGTAGCCATCGACAGGGCCATCGAATGCCCAGCTATGGACCTGGCCGGGGATCATAAAGTATACCTGGCCGGGCAACACATCGAACCGCTGGAAGTCGATGGTGTGGTAGCCTGCGCCACGGGTAAACAGTACCATGTGGTAAAAGGAATGCCTGTGGGGGCGGTGCAGGTTGGGGTGTACTTTGAGGTATTCGGCAAATGGTTCGGCTATCAATTCATGGTTTATGTGATCATGACCACTGAGGGAGCATATATCATATACCGGAATTGTATTTTTTACCTTTTGCATGTAGCAAAGGTACTATGGTGTAGTGGGTTGCAGTTGTACTTTTCATCATTTTAGTTGTATTTTTTACTTGTTTGGTAGAAAGTCGAAAGTATAGAGTCGAAAGCTGTTGTTTTAGAGTTTTTGATATGTCGAAAATGGGGTGTGATTTTCGACATGAGTGACCCCATTTTTAGTTTTTTACGCTCACCCCATTGTGTAATTGATTGATTTTCAATTGGGGGATGGGGTGAGGGTGGCCCCATATGGGGTGACCCAAAGGTGAGAGCGGAGTGCGGGGAGCGGGTGCGTCACCCCATTCCCTCACCCCCCCTTCTCCACGCACAGGCCGGCTATCCTTCGGCAAAAGCTCAGGAGGGGAATGCCCATGTTGTAGTAGTTTTCACATGTCGAAAATGGGGTGTGATTTTCGACATGTGGTCACCCCATTTTTCGTTTTTCTCGCTCACCCCATTGTGTAATTGATTGGTTTTCAATTGGGGGTTGGGGTGAGGGTGGCCCCATATGGGGTGTGCCCAAAGGTGAGAGCGGAGTGCGGGGAGCGGGTGCGTCACCCCATTCCCCCTACCCCCCTTCTCCACGCACAAGCCGGCTATCCTTCGGCAAAAGCTCAGGGGGGGAATGCCCGTGTTATTGAACCACCCCGGCTCGCCAGACTCACCACAGGAGGGGAGTGCCAGTGTTGTTTATCATCCCTACCCTTCTCTATTAACCTTTTTTGAGCAAAGAACCTGTAAAGGTAAAGAGGGGTTTTGAGGTGGCGAAAAAATGTGGATATGTTGGGGTGAAAACGGCGGGATGTGAGGCGGGGTAAGGGAAGTATTTTTGTGGATAATTCGGAAAAAGGGTTTGTATTTAATTATCTTTCTGTTTCTATTGTTTAAACGATGTGTATGAAGCAGGTGTTTGTTTATTTGTTGCTGGTGGTGGTGCTATGTGGTGGCGGTCGGCTGTATGCGCAGGGGAATAAGACGACGATCATACTGCTGCGGCATGCAGAGAAGGATACTACGGTGAAAAAGGATCCGCCGCTGACGGAGGTGGGCAAGCAACGGGCGCAACGACTAAAGCAAACGCTGGCAGCCTGGCGGCCTGATGTGCTGTACAGCACGGCAACGACCAGGACGATGCATACGCTGATGCCGCTGGCCACACAGTATAACAAACAGATACAAACATATAGCGCAAACGATCAGCAGGGTTTTGCACAACTGCTGAAACAACAGGCAGGGAAAACGGTGGTAGTGGCAGGACACTCGAATACGATACCGCAACTGGCAAACCTGCTGGTGGGTATGGATGTGTACACGGATATACCGGATAATGAATTTGGCAGGGTGTGGATCATAACTATGGCGGATGGTGTGGCATCGGTGGTGATGAAGGAGTACTAGAATTGCTACGGTTTATTTAGTAATATAGCAGTAAAATCTACTCCCGATAAACAAATGGCAGATACATTACAAACCGTAACCAATATTAAAGAAGTACTGGGAATTGCAGGCCTGTCGCTGGTATTATTATCCGTAATCATCAGGACGGTGATCAAGGCTAAAACCGAGGATACGAAAAACAATGAATTCTATTTGTCTGTCATCAATAAGGGATTCATTATAGCTGTAATAGCATTGTTACTGAGTTTTGCCGGATGGGGTTATGAAAAATACCTTATAAACAGGTCTCCTAAAAAAGATAACAGTATAACGCTGAAAGCGAATGTATATAACCTGGGAGGAAAACCGCTGGAACTTGTTGCCGTGAGTGCTACCAATACCACCCAGGGACAAAAGTACACAGACGTTAACGGGGCATTTGAACTATCAATAGCTGATACAAGTGAAACAAAAACACTGCACCTGATATTTAAGAAAAATGAACCCAAGATAGATTGCGTAATGGATGTGCGGATAGATACTTTTCCGAGGGAATTTCGACTGGGAAACAAGCCCCCAGGGCCGGGACCGGGGATAGTAGATCCCGAAATCCCACCACTGCCAAAATCATTTCATTTCACTTCAGAATTAGAGGGGCTGGAAGAAAGCATAGGGTTACTGAAGAATAAACTGAGGGCTGGTGGGTATACCGACCATGCCGCATCGAGTAAAAAAATAAGCATAAAATTCAGCCCAGCGGATGTCATCCATTCAGGTGACTACTACTATATCAGCGGTAACCTAATGATATCCGTAGGAAATAATACAAGAAGTATACCGTTAAATTCGGGACAGGGATTTTCTACAAAAGAAACTGCAGAAAATACACGACGTAGCAGGGCAAATCAACTACTAAAAGATCACATCAACGAGGTATATAATAATCTGAGGACATCATTATGACCAGTAAGATACTGTTGCTAAGCTGCCTGTGCATATTGTGGGGAAGCCGGGTAAATGCTCAAAAAAGCATGATCCTGCAACCAAATGCCAACCTGCTATACCTGGTAGACGAGCACAATACACAGAAAAATGATTACCTGGTGCCGTATATAGAATGGGCTCTGAAAAGCCTTACCTATGCGGGATCGGACAGGAACGTATTTGATACCGTTAGGAGCCTGAATATCCTGCTATCCAAAAAAGGAACATCTGTATTTACAGACGCATTCACAAAGCAAAGCCCTGATGTGGCGGACAAGTTCGTGTCCCTAATGTTTGACAAAAAACTAACGGAACACGACTCGGCAGTGCTGAGCCAATTGTATCAATTCCAATATCTCATTTACATCAAGATCAATACTTTTCAATCGCTGCTGGAGTACCAGTTCGTCCTGTCGCGCATAGACCCGACCGAACTTGACGCCAACAAAAAAGAAAAGGGATTACCATTCAATGACAACACCAACTACAGCACGGCATCGGTATTTGTAGACCCGGCATCGGCCAACTACAAGGAAAAAATAATGCAGGGGCTGAAACAACTGGTCATCCAGGCCAATGAATGCCCCTGGCCGGCGATAGTAGCTAACTGCCACACTACCGGTGATACCATATATGCACAGACCAACAAAGAAACAGTGCTGGAAGCACTGGACAATGATAAGGACTCGCCAAAGGACCAGATAACTTACAGATGGGACATCATGGATATGAAAGGCAGGCCACTGTACCGATCGACAGACAAAAAGATAAACTACCGATTTGCAAACGCGGGAGAATACCACCTGGAGTTAACGATACATGATGGTATATGTGACAGCACCAAGAAATACAAAGTAATCGCAGCAACTCCACCGGAAATATCAGTGACCGGCGGCGGCTGCGACTATTATGACAATGCGTATCATTTCTACTCCTTCAGCAAGCGGCCAACGGCGGTAAGTGCAGTAAGGAAAGCCTGGGATGTGCTGAGCAGGATAAACTTTGTAAAGGAAGCTGACTACTCCTATTCGTGGAGTTCCGTGAGTAACGGGAAAGTACAAGCCAAGGCAGCAAAGGTAGCCAAGGTAAACGGAGTGTACTACAAACAGACGAGCCTGAGCATATGCACGAACAAAAACTATGTGAAAGGGATAACCATAGCCGAGCTAAAAGGTAATGAAGCCGGCAGCCTGCTATACAAAGCAAAATTTACAGGACCAGGTGATTATACCCCCCCGGTATTTTACCAAGAACAGGGCAACAGTGTATCAGAACACGCAGGCCTATCTGCAAACGTACCCGATGAGCCGGATACGAGCTGGTCTTATACGCTGCACTGTAAGGATATACTGCTGCAGCAAAAGCAGGCAGAGGAAGTGTACCCAAGTGAAAAGAACTACCGGGTGCAGGCTGCTGCCAATGGTATAGCCAGCACGAAGGACATCAGCTACAGGTACCATAAGCTGAAGAACTACGCCATAGTATTTAACACGGCCATGCTGCTGAATGACCACAATAATACCCTGCAGAATATGCTGTGCCTGGGTGCGGGAGCAAAGTACATACCTACGCAGTTGCTCTCCTTCTTCGGCTCATTTGCCCTGGCCATACCCGCAAGGAACACGACCACTACCCTGCCGTTTGACCAGATAATAAGCGCGAAGGGTGGCCTGAATGTAAACATCTACAACTCCAGAAGGATACAGGTAAGCGGCGAGGCACTTTATTATAACCACCCTATCTTCTCGCACGATCTGCTGCTAACCGGCAGGGTGGGACAGGCGGGTATGGGCATATCCACAATGCTTATGTCTGTGAGCCAGAACCGTGTGGGCAGCCCCGTGGAGCTGTATGCCACCTACTACTCTCACCTATCGGTATTCAGCCAGACGACGGCCGACTATTATGAATTTGGTGCGAGGTTCAATATCTACTTTGAACAGAACAAAAAGTAGGGCTAACTTTATAGAAAAGAAGATAAGATGCTGTACAACGCAATATCTACAGGCGGGCGAGACCTGGAACTGAGTGATCCGAACGGGAATTTCATTGCCTCGATCATATACCCTAACTGGTATTCAAGGAAGGCCGAGATAACGCTTGCTAACGGCACAATGCTGCATGTAGCGGCAAAGGGGTTCTGGCAAATGGATGTAGAAGCGAAAACAGGGGAAGAAGTGCGCTGCGAAATAAAGACGGGCATGCTGGGAAAGGTAACCATAGACTATAATGGCAGCACCTACAGGGTACGCAGGACCAACATATGGCGCAATGAGTATATGCTGGTGGACGCGGATGAGCAGCAGATGGCTGTGGTGAGGCCGATCTTTTCGATCAAGGGATTTAAGTACAGGTATGAGATAGGAACCGTGGACCATGACAAAACGGCGAACGAACCGATGCTGGTAACGATGCTGGTGTATTGCGTGTACATGCTGCGCATGAGGGCTGCATCTGCTGCCGTGTAGTTTGTCAGAATCTGAATGGTCAGAATTTAAGAATAAGGAGAATGCTTAGCGGGAGAAATAACCACCCCGGTTCATTAAAGCAGCCGCTTTAATGAACGTCCCCTCCTAAAAACAGGAGTGGAGTTACCAGCGCGAGATGGCGTAATGAATTACATTTAATAGCAGCAACCATAAGTAAATGATGAACCCTGAAACCATACCAATGACCGATGAAGAACGGGCGTGGTTCATGTATATCTATACTGCACGAACAAAAGAGTTGCGGGGGTGGGGTTTTGTGCGGGCGTTGGTGCTATGGTTTGCAGGTATAATGGTAGGCTATAGAATTACAGCCATACTGCATGATGGATACTTTTATGATGGTGTACCGATGCTAACGATGGAACATCTGTTTGGCGGATGGGGACTGAAGACTATACTTATATGCGGCGGCGCAACACTAAACTGCCTGCTGCTTTATTACTACTGGGCACTGCCGTATAAGGAGGATGCTGAAGCGGGCGTGAAAGAACGGGTGCCGATGGTGGTAGTACGAAAGGAATACTACCCGGTAACGGGACAATATTTTATAACACTGAAAGGATGGCCGAAGCACCTGGAAGTGACGGAGGAGACCTACTATAACAGCACAGAAGGGCTGCCCATAATGATGGAACGAGCCAGAAAAACCGCATACCTGTTTGGAGCGAATGACCGTGTGCGTGTGAAACCGTTTGCGCTTAGGGTGCATAGATACAAAACAGAATGAGTGAAGTGCAGCTTCCATTTGCAAGCACTTAACAACAATGTTCTAATCACTTTCTTATCTTTGAATTATGACAGTAAGAGGTGTATTGCGCCTCAAGATGTCAAACGCCTTTGAGCGAATGAAGCAATT
>CAYZKL010000130.1:5178-6477 GCA_964478855.1 uncultured Flavipsychrobacter sp. | reverse complement strand
AAAGTTGGTGATGTCGGCTTCGCTCACTGTGTGTTTTGCAGTTACCAGTGTTTCGCCGATCTCCAGATCTTCGAAGTGCTTTTTGAATGGATGCACATCTGTTTCGTGCTGCTTGCCACCCTGCTGGTACACATTGGTAATGCGGCTGATGGTAGTGGGCGAACCCTGTATGGCAGTGCGCTGCAGGTAGTGCATCACACCACGCTTGCCGCCCATCTCCTCGCCGCCGCCGGCCCTGCCCGGGCCGCCATGCACCAGCATAGGCATAGGTGAGCCGTGGCCCGTGCTTTCCTTGGCACAGTCGGCATTGAGCACCAGTATACGGCCGTGCATGCTGGCAGTGCCCAGCACTATCTCTTTGGCTATGTGATCATCGGCAGTAACTACAGAGCATACCAGCGAACCCATACCCATGCGGGCCAGTTCTATGGCATCGTCTATAGTGTTGTACGGTATAATGGTAGACACCGGGCCGAAGGCCTCTATGTTATGGCAATCTGTATTCTTGAACGGATCTGTATTGAGGAAGATCAGCGGTGGCAGGAAAGCACCCTTCTCCCTGTCTGCACCCATCACTTCAAACTGGTCTATATCGCCTATCACTATGCTCTGCGACTTAGCCAGTTGCTGCACCTTCTCGCGCACCTCGTTGCGCTGAGAGATACCGGCCAGCGGGCCCATGCGCACTTCCTTTATAGACGGGTCGCCGATAACGGTACCCTGCAATCGCTTACCCAGCGCTATCTGCACATCCTCTACCACTGTGGCAGGCACTATGATACGGCGGATGGCGGTACACTTCTGCCCCGCCTTGGTGGTCACTTCACGTACTACCTCTTTGATGAATATATCGAACTCAACAGAGCCGGGCTGCACATATTGAACGATACCGCCTCAGACAGTATCCTCGGGTGCGACTTCAGCATACGGCCCGTAGTTGCGGAGCCTGTAAAGGTCACCACGTCCTGTGTCTCTATATTATCCAGTATACCACGGGCAGAGCCGCATATCAGTTGCAGTGAGCCGGCAGGCAATATCCCGGATTTGATGATCTCCTGGAAGACCACCTCGGTAAGGTAAGATGTAAGCGTAGCAGGCTTTACGATAGCCGGCACACCGGCCAGCAGGTTCACCGCTATCTTCTCCAGCATACCCCATACCGGGAAGTTGAACGCATTGATATGTATGGCCACACCCTCTCTCGGCACCATGATGTGGTGGCCGATGAAGGTATTGTTCTTAGACAGTTTTGCTACATCGCCATCCACATAAAACCGCTCGTCCGGAAACTGGCGGCGC
>CAYZKL010000130.1:1703-5168 GCA_964478855.1 uncultured Flavipsychrobacter sp. | reverse complement strand
GTTGCCGATACCGCCCTCTATATCCACCCACGAATCGGTGCGGGTAGCGCCTGTATAGGCACTTACTGTGTAGAAGAATTCCTTACGTTCCAGCAGGTACATGGCCAGCGCCTTCAGCATACGCCCCCGCTCCTGGAAGGTAAGCTTGCGCAGCGCAGGTCCGCCCACCTTACGGGCATAGTGCATCATAGCGCCAAAGTCCAGCCCATCGCTGCTGGCAGTATATATAGCTTCACCGGTTACAGCATTGTGCAGTGTTTCCCCTTCCTTGGTTCCGTTCACCCACTTGCCCTCGGCGTAGTTCTTTAGTTGTGTTACCGACATAGTTATTTAGTATAAAGTCGAAAGTATAAAGTCGAAAGTAAAGCCGAAACTATACCCCTTAAAAAGAGATGCAATTTAACGGTTTTAGGCGGGTAATGAAAGAAAAGAGGCAGTACAAACATATACCGATGCAAAAATTACCATATCTTTAGTACACTAAATACCTATCAAATGCAAAGAACCCTCATTTTAGCGTTGCTCCTGACGCTCAGCCTGCCCTCCTTCGGGCAGAAGATCCATTTTCTGGACTTAACAAATAAATGGACATTGCGTTATCTTACCAGAGGCTCCTCCGGGGTTATAGATAAAGTATATACCCGACAATTTGAAAAGGATTCGTTTTTCCTGGGTCGTACTTATTACAAAATTGGTTTTCATTGGTTTAGAGAAGATACATTAACGGGACATATCCTTCATAAGACTTCCTCATCTTTCACGGATACAACAGAAGAACTACTGTATGACTATAACTGGCAAGTAAATGATACAATACCGCAGATAGGCCCTTTTAAATATTTTGTAGCCAGTGTAGACTCAACTCAAATAAAAGGAATATGGTATAAAGTCTGGCATTTTGCAAGCATTGGCTACGTTTATTATTATAATGTTATTGAGGGTATTGGTTGCACAAACGGACCATTTTATCCCATGGATCCGAATGAGCACTATCCTTATAGTTACCAGCTCATTTGTTTTGAGAGTAATAACGAACGAAGCTCTTTAAGTATTCCGGTAGATAGCTGGAGAGTTCATTCATCCAGGCCCGATAAATTCGATAACGCATCCAGCTGCGCCACTGACGTAAATGACCTGGAAAACAATACAGGAGTATCATCCGTTTTTCCAAATCCTGTTGATGCCACTTCAGTGATCTCATTTCAAAACAAATGCTCCGGAACTATTGTTGTATATAACAGCCTTGGCCAAACTGTTATCAACAGTACATTTGAGCACAAAAGCGAGCTACTGATTGGTGACAAAATAATGGTGCCGGGTATGTATTATTACCGGGTGACTGATAATAATAACGGGAATAGTTTTTCAGGTAAGTTTGTACACTTATAGATAGAAATGAACAGATTAATTATCTCGATACTGATCTTAATAACTAGCTTGTCTGCATCAGGGCAGAAAATCAGGTTTAGTGATAGTACAAACAAATGGAAAATCATTTACATCCACGGTTGGCCGATAGAGAGCATGATCATGAACTGTCATTGGGGTACGACAAAAATTAAGGATAGTATCGAATATAGATTGCTACTAGGTTCTACGGTAACAGCCGGAGATTGCCTGATAAGAGAAGATACAATAGCAGCAAAGGTCTATGTAAGAATACTACCTAACTACGGCGGTAGCGGAATTGATAGTACAGAGCAAGTCTTATATGATTACAACTGGCAAGTTGGCGATACGGTAATCCGAAACGTAAGAGAATACTATAAACATGTAATAACAAGAATTGACTCAACTATGATCAATTCTAACTGGCATAAAGTCTGGCATTTCCAGGAAGTCACTATCAGTTCAAAAGATTTTGATGTTATTGAAGGGTTAGGATGTACGGACGATCCGATATTCCCATTATTTCCTATGAATTTTGAGTCTGCTTCGAAGATATTATGCTTTAGTAACAATTCAACTATACCTTTTATAAGTCCTTCTGTAGGTGGATATTTTGATAATGTAACCAGTTGTAGTTTATCCCTCTCTGAAATAAAACAAAGGGAGGTTGCCATTTATCCAAATCCGGTAAACGGTTATAGCAAACTATTGTTACCTGATAATATCACATGCGGAACGCTAAGTGTACATAACACTCTAGGTCAAACCATATTAAACACTCCATTTGAGCACAAAAGCCAGCTACTGATAGGTGACCAAATAAAAGTGCCGGGCATGTATTATTACCGGGTAACTGATGCTGATAACGGAGTGAGTTTTTCAGGAAAGTTTGTACTTCAGTAATCCAGCCCGAACTGGCGGAGATGGTGGGTGCTGTGCTTGTGCAGCAACTGCACCTGGTGATCATAGGACAGCATGCCAAAGAATGGATTGGGGGTTGTTTTGCCCTCTTCATCCTCATAGGCCTTAAAGAAATCATTTATCTCCTGCTGTAGTTCGCTTACCGCTTCTTCTTTAGCAGCATGTCTTACCGGCACAGGCTCTTCCGGCATCAGGGCATTGGGTGTATTCTCAGGGAATGGTTTTTCGCTCATCAGAAAACCCTGCATGCGGGGTATCTTATCTTCAGGTGTTACCACGGTCATTGGGGTTTTACCGCTGGCTATGCGCACATAGTCGCTCATGTGCTCTATCATCTGCTGCACGTTCATCTTGCCCCACTTGCGTGGCGCATCAGCATTCAGTTGCGACAATACTTTAGTGTATTCGTTCCTGAGGAAATCCGCCTTCTGTTGTAAGTTTTCCATGCCTGTATGGTATGATTACAGTAGTTGTTTGATCAGTGATTCCTGGGTGATGCCTTCTGCTTCAGCCTTGTAGTTGCGCAGCACACGGTGGCGCAGCACAGGCATTGCCATGGCTTTCACATCTTCTATATCTGGTGAATACTTACCCTGCAGCAATGCATGACATTTAGCACCCAGCACCAGGTATTGCGATGCACGGGGGCCTGCACCATAGGCAATATATTGTTTGGCAGCCGGTGCCGCTGTAGCAGAGGCGGGGCGGGTCTTTTGCACGAGGCCCACTGCGTATTCAAGGACATTGTCCGGCACGGGTACACGCCTTACCAGTTCCTGGAAGTACAGTATATCCTCGCCTGTCATTACCTTATTGAGTTCAGATGTAAGAGCCCCGGTAGTATTCCTTACGATCATTACTTCTTCCGCAAAGCTTGGGTAATCGAGCGTTACCTGGAACATGAACCTGTCAAGCTGCGCCTCGGGCAGCGGGTAGGTACCTTCCTGCTCTATGGGGTTTTGCGTAGCCAGTACAAAGAACGGCGACGGGAGTTTGTACAAAACACCACCTGTGGTTATGTTGCGCTCCTGCATCGCCTCCAGCAGTGCCGCCTGTGTTTTTGGCGGCGTACGGTTGATCTCATCCGCAAGAATGATGTTGGCGAATATAGGGCCTTTTATGAACTGGAATTGTCGTTGTTCGTTAAGTATCTCT
>CAYZKL010000130.1:0-1693 GCA_964478855.1 uncultured Flavipsychrobacter sp. | reverse complement strand
ATCTCTGCACCGGTGATATCACTGGGCATAAGGTCCGGGGTAAACTGTATGCGCTTGAAGGAGAGGTCCAGGACATCGGCTATGGTCTTTACCAATAAGGTCTTGGCCAGGCCGGGTACACCCACCAGCAGTGTATGGCCATTGCATAATATAGAAATAATGAGCTTTTCCACTACATCATCCTGCCCCACTATCACTTTGCCTATTGCCTTGCGTACCGTAGCTACCTGAACCTTGAGCGCTTCTGCTGCTTCTATATCTGTTGCGTATGCGTGCATTGTTTTTTTATACTTTATACTATTAAACGTGAAAGTTCTATTATTTTGTGTAAACAAACAAATACAATACAGTGGATTTAACAATACGGGATGCGCAGCAGCAGGTAGATGAATGGATATGTACGGTAGGTGTGCGCTATTTTGGCGAACTGACCAACCTGGGCATACTGATGGAGGAGGTGGGCGAACTGTCACGAATCATGGTGCGCAAGTATGGCGAACAATCGTTTAAGGATAGCGATAAGAGTAAGGAACTGGCCGATGAAATGGCTGATGTGCTGTGGGTACTGATGTGCCTGGCCAACCAGACAGGTGTAGACCTGACGGATGCACTGGAAAAGAATTTCGATAAAAAGAACATACGTGATGCCAACCGGCATAAGGATAACGAGAAACTGAAATAAAAAACCGGGACCTAAGCCCCGGTTTTCAGATCAATCCTCTACCCTTTTCAGGTTAAAATCGGGGATAGCGGAAACATAAATAGGATATTTTTCCAGTGTCACATCCGACGGGTCGAGGCCGAAACCACGCTCTTCTGAAAGGCTGAACTTCTTGAGGATGAAGTAACCACGCATCATCAGGCGTTCCCACATCGGCAGCGAGTTGTCACGGCTCAGGAACTTCTCCATCACTATAAAGCGGAAATCACCCATTACGTTGTTCTTGCTCAACGACTCGTAGCGGCTCACCACATTCACTTCCTTATTGGCCACCATTTCTTCCACCACCTTACGGAACATATACTGTATCCTGTGATCCATACGGAACCCCAGGCGGAACTCTACACGTATTATCTCGTTCGGCACAATGGTCTGCACACTATACTCGGTGGTATATGGGTCATCCATTACATCCACATGCACAAACCAGTATATATCTGCCCGTTTCGGTTTGCGGTATAGTATGGAATAAAGTATCTTATGTTCTATCTCTTTAGGGTTATTGGCGCTGGTCAGGTATACCAGGTGGGTAGCATATTTAGGAATGCTGGAGTCATTGCTCAGCTCCTGCAGTATGGGTACATAGTTATCCAGCCGCACAAACTCCACATACCTGTTCTTGATCTTCCTTGATTTGAACCAGATGATCATGGTCATAAACAAAGCACCTGCAACTATTACCGTTACAATACCGCCTTCCACAAATTTCTCTACCAGGTTTGCCCACAGGAAAGAAAGCTCGATAGTCAGGTATAGGATCAGGTAGGTAACTATCCATATTATGGGCACCCGCTTGATGAACATGTAGTAGGCAAACAACACCGAGGTCATGATAAAGGTAGTGGTAATGGCCAGGCCATAAGCCGCCTCCATCTTGGATGAACGCTGAAAGTAAAGGGTGATCAGCACACAACCGGTAAACAACAGCAGGTTGATACCCGGAATGAACAATTGCCCGCGCTCTACTGTAGG
>CAYZKL010000129.1:0-6898 GCA_964478855.1 uncultured Flavipsychrobacter sp. | reverse complement strand
GTTTATCCATAGCAATAGGAAATAACCGGCTCATCTGATCAGCTGATTTAATAACGACTGTTTAAGCAAAAAAACCCGCCCCCACGAAGGGCACCTTTATTTAAAACGATTTCAGACCGTATGTTTGGCGGGTATACGCACGGCACTGAAAGAACAAAAACACTAAAATGAAAAGTGTAAAAATTGAAGGAACAAAAAGAAGCGAACTTGGTAAAAAAGCTACACGCAAAGTTCGTTCTGAAGACCAGGTACCTGCCGTGATCTATGGTGGTACAGAAACTATCCATTTCAGCGCACCAACCATCTCTTTCCGTAAGCTGGTTTATACGCCTGAATTCCAGATCGCTGAGATCACTGTAGGTGGTAAAACTTACAAAACGATCATGAAGGACATACAGTTTGATGTAGTTACAGATGAGCTGGCACACATCGACTTCCTGGAACTGGTTGAAGACCGTAAGGTTATTGCAAATCTGCCATTGAAGTTCACAGGACAGGCACAAGGTGTAAAAGACGGTGGTCGTCTGGAACTGAAGCTTAAATCGCTCAGCATCCGTACTCTTCCAAAACATCTGAAAGAAAACATCGAAGTTAATATCACAGACCTGCAGTTACATGGCAACATCCGTGTACAGGACGTAGTTGCTGAGCACATGGAAATACTGAATTCACCACGTATCCCTGTTGCATCAGTAGTTACTACCCGTGCACTCCGCCAGGCAGATACTGAAGCAGCAGCAGCTACAGCAGCAGCCGGTAAAGCAGCACCTGCCGCGGCAGCAAAAGCAGCACCAGCAGCTAAAAAATAATAACAGCAAGTTTAAATACTATGAAATCCCTGCTTTTCAGCGGGGATTTCTGTTTTTTACACCCATACACTGTAAAACATATTTGAACGCTAACATTTTTTAACTTCACAAATTGCGCTCAAAATATTACATTCGCATTCTAATCTCACACAATGGTACAAACAGATTATATACATGTGCCTTACGGCAGAACAGTACATGGCGAGGAAGAAATAGCAGCGGTCGTTAACGTCCTGCGCACCTCAACCCAAATGGGCAAAAATGTACGTGAAATGGAAGAACGTATTGCCGGCCTTTACAACAAGAAGCATGGCATCATGGTAAACAGTGGCTCATCTGCCCTGTACCTCGCAGCAGACCTGCTCGATTATGAGCAAGGTGCTGAGATCATTACTCCTGCTCTTACCTTTTCTACAACCGTGGCACCTATCGTTAAGAAAGGATGGGTACCAGCGTTTGTAGATGTAGAGGAAGGAACCTACAACCTGGATGCCAATAAGGTGGAAGAAATGATAACGCCAAAAACAAAGGCAATGATCATACCTAACCTTATAGGTAACCTGCCTGACTGGAAACAACTGCGCGAAATAGCCGACAAGCATAACCTTTTTGTACTCGAAGATTCAGCAGATACACTAGGAGCGGAAATAGGCGGTGCATCATCAGGCCGTTTTACTGACATGAGCACTACCAGCTTCTATGGCTCACACATCATCAACTGTGCCGGCAATGGCGGTATGCTGTGTGTGAATACAGAAGCCTTCTACAACCGTGGCCGCCTGTTGCGCAGCTGGGGCCGTAGTTCATCCCTGTTTGTAGAATCAGAGAAAATAGAGAACCGTTTCAATGTAGAAATTGACGGTATACCTTACGATGCTAAATTCGTATTTGAAGAGCCGGGATACAACATCGAGCCTTCGGAAATGGGTGCTGCGTTCGGTATTGTTCAGCTCAACAAACTGGCACAGAACATAGATACCCGTACAGCGAACTTTACCCGTATGCGTGAATTCTTCAGCCAGTATGAGGAGTTCTTTATACTGCCTAAGCAATTACCTGATTCACGTACCGGATGGCTGGCATATGCCAATACTATCCGTGAATCTGCTCCGTTCATACGCCGCGACCTTCAGATATTCCTTGAGAAGAGAAATATACAGACCCGTACCGTATTTACCGGGAACATACTGCGCCAGCCGGGCTTTAAGAACGAAGCACACAAGGCGTCAAAGAATGGCTACCCTGAGTCTGACAAGGTAATGCGAGGCGGTATGCTGCTGGCTTGCCACCATGGCCTTAACGAAGCCCAGATAAGCCATGTAATGGAAAGTGTAACTGAATTTGTGAAAAATCTCTAGATGATATTAGATATCCTATTATGGTTCTTCCTGGCATACAGGAACAGTGAGAGAGCTAAACGGAAAGGCCAGAAACCTTTTGTTTGGGGGCTCTATACAGTCATTGCCATAATAGGTATGATGATGATAGGCAGCTTGGTAGTAGTTCTGAATTTAAGTAAGAATATAGATATAGAACTACTATCTGCTGCCGATCTTAAAACCAGGGAAGCGGTAACCTTACAGTTAATGGAAGCATTCAAGAACAATCCATTGAACATCGTTACTATCTACCTGTTCAGCTTTGGAGGCTACTTGCTCATCAGGTACCTGCTCGACAAAAAGCCGGAGAAAAAAGAACCCGAGATCCACTGGATGGATAAGATGGGACAACAATAACTTTCAATACTATCCAAAGGCATTCCAACCCTGCGCAGTAAGTTTGTGCTTTGCACCACCCTTCGTATGCAGGTTTGAACCCTCACCTTTTTCGGTAATGTACCCTATTACACTGATATTACTATTGCGGGCTACTACTCCGTAATGTTCCTGGCTTACTGTAAATAACAGTTCGTAATCTTCTCCGCCACTTAAGGCGCAGGCTGCAGTACCTACCTGGAACTCCATAGCGAGGCGTACAGTATCATCATGAACAGGTATCTTCTCTTCGTAAAGCACACAGCCTACATCGCTGCTGCGGCAGATATGCAGCAACTCTGAACTAAGGCCGTCGCTCACATCAATCATAGACGTAGGGGTAATGTTATTCTCCTGCAGCCATTCTACTATATCTAGGCGTGGCTCAGGCTTCAATATCCTGCCTACGAGGTATTTTTCGTTCTGCAGGTCCGGCTGTACACCTGGGTTTTCAAGGAATATCTTTTTTTCTCTTTCCAGCAGCTGCAATCCCAGGTATGCAGCACCCAGATCACCCGACACACAGATAAGATCATTAACCTGTGCACCGCTACGCGTCACATATTTATCAGGCGCCACCTCACCAACAGCAGTAATGCTGATAATAAGACCCGACCTTGATGTAGATGTATCGCCACCTATCAGGTCAACATTATATTTCTCGCATGCAGCATACACACCTTCATAAAACTCCTCAAGCGCCTCTACAGAAAACCTGTTACTGAGACCCAGCGATAAAGTGATATGTGTAGGCGTGGCCATCATGGCGCATATATCTGATAGATTAACTGCTACCGCCTTATAACCAAGATGTTTCAGCGGAGTGTACATAAGGTCAAAATGAACACCCTCAAGCAGCAGATCGCTGGAAATAACAGACTGTCTGCCAAACTGATCAATGACAGCAGCGTCATCGCCAATACTCAGCAATGTACCTGCTTGTCTTGTTTCATTATTTTTGGTAAGATGTTCTATCAGGCCGAATTCGCCCAATGTACCTATTTCAGTTCTGTTTATATCCTGCATCGTTTTGCTATTGCGTCTGCAAATGTAGGCAATTAGAATAAAGCTTAGCCAGTGGCAGAATATTATACCCTATTTCTACAGTTTCAATATCTTGAATTCCAGTACCCTGTTCTCATAGTGCTGTTCTTCACTGCACTCAGCGCATTTACATGGTATCTTAGGCATACTGGATCCAAGGCCCACATACTCCAGCCTTTTAGCATCAATTCCGTTTTGTATCAGATACTGCACAACTACATTTGCACGCTGCTTAGATAATTTCTGATTATACGCAGCACCACCTCTGCAATCGGTATGAGAACGCACCTGTATGCGCATAGTAGGTTGCGGTCTAAGGAATTCCACTAAATCGTCAAGGCATTTCTTTGCTGCATCATTCAGATCTGCTTTATTATACGCAAAATAGAAGTGCCCTATCTCGTACACTTTATTCACCTCAGGCACACCTACCACTTTTGTAAAATCAGTAGCAACAGGTACTGCGGGTATGGTATCTCGCTTTAGCAGTGCCAGGTTGAACAGCACAGCAGTACGCACCAGTGTATCCACCTCCTTATCGGTTGTAGCAGTTACTGACAAGCCTGCTCCCGTATACCCTTCCTTGCTAACAGCCAGATCATAAACCGCCTCAGGATATAGCTGTGAATAGTATTGCCCTTTCCCATCTACCTCTGTATTTTTTGTCTCTTTTACCGAGTTGATCTTTACATGAACGCCGGTCAATGGCTCCCGTGTTATAGAGTCAATCACATTCAACTGAAGGAAAAGTTTTTCTTTTTTATAGTAGTATATATTATCACCTCCTTTAGGTGCTGGCCTGTTTGACGAGAAATACGAACTTCTCCCATCTGCAAAAAGGGCCAATGAAATATCATCGTAAGATGAATTGAGCGGGATACCTGCATTCACAGGACTTGAGAACGACTTGGTTTGTGGGTTCCATTCGGCTTTATAAATATCAAGGCCACCCAGTCCCTTATGGCCATCTGATGAAAAACACAGCGTATTCTCATCAGCAAAATATGGGAATAGCTCCTCCCCTTCAGTATTGATGGTCTTGCCAATATTCAGCGGCTGCGACCAGCCACCCTTATCGTCCCTGTTGCATACATACAGGTCAGACCCCATACCGGGGTTCTTTTTCTGCGGCATATCAGTATCTTACCATCAGGGCTAACAGCAGGATGAGCAACCGAATACTGATCACTGTTATGTGCGAATGGCTTTATCTTTTTGAATTGCTTTTTAGCAGTGTCATAATCAGTGGCTATCATTATCTCCAGTAATACCACATCGTTACTGTTAGCCACCGACGTACTGGATAGGAATTTTTCCATGTACTTTGAGCGGGTGAAATACATCTCTTTGCCATCTGCGCTGAATGTACAAGGCCCGTCATGGTACTTTATATCTATGTTCTTTGATTCTGTTACCTTATTGAATTCATTACCGCAATTTCCTTTACCATCGCACTGCACTGTATACATATTGTAATACGAGCGCCCTGTCCATTTATCGGTCTTCTTTTTTACATCTATCGACGTATCAGATGAAAAAACCAGTTTCCCATTCCATAACGTAGGTGCAAAATCAGAGCCATAGGTATTAAATGACTGAAATAATGCAGTACCCGGAGGCATAGCCTGTAATATACCGGGAGCAGACTCACACCCTGCTATAAGATTAGCGACACGCACATCCTTCTTTGCCTTTTTCTGATACTCTCCAAACCATTTTGCTGCCTCCGCATACTTCATCTGCTGCATCAGCACCAGGCCATATCTCAGTAGTACAGGATCTTTCAGTCCTTTTTTCTTCACGGCTTTACTGTATGCTTCCGATGCTTTTTCCAGGTCATTTGTAAGCCGGTAACAATCTCCCAGCCTTGCCAAACTTACCGCATCATGTATCTTTTCGTCCAGCTTCTCGTAGTATGGTATAGCCTCGCTGTATGCATAGTGATCATAAAAGTAATTAGCTTTCATCAGGTCCTTACTCTTTACTTTGGCCTGAACTGAAGAAAATGAAAATAGGAGTAAATAACAAAGAAGATACCTCATATTATATTGGGCTGAAGGTTTTTAAAATGCTTTAATGAAACGTGGTGTTGTATATTTTGAATTATCCCTTATCCTGTCGAAACCTATCACGATTTCATGCGTACCTCTTGCATATCCGTTAAGCGCAGACATAACATGGTCATACGCATAACCCAGGTTAATATTCTTTGTGACCTGCATATGCATTATCGCCTCAAACGACCGGTCAGTACGATAAGTAACACCCAGCAGCAACCTGTTATACATTATTGCAGAAAGGTTAAGATCAGTGTTTAACGGCAATTTATATAGGGTGTTCTTTGAATAACGAACCATTGCCTGCGGCTGCAGGTTGATTACATCGCTTACATGAAATACATATCCTCCGTTCACATAATAGCTACGTATTTCTCGCGCCTTTTGATTAAGAAGCACTTGTTCATTTTTGTCATAATAATTCTGCAACAAATTAGGTACAGCAGCACCCAGATAAAACCTGTCGCCCGACCAATAAACACCGGTGCCGAAATTAGGCAGCAACGCATTACTCACATTGGATGCCAGGTTCGGGTCATTTTGCTGGTAAGGATTCAATTGATCGTAATTAGCTGTGTAAAGTTTTACTCCGGCAGACAATCCCAATGACACTACAGACTTCTGGAATTTTATACGATAAGCATAATAGGTAGTGATATTTGTGTTCTTCTCTATACCTATCTGCTCATTATTAAAACTTAGTCCCGCAGCCACCTTTCTGTATGCTTTCATATAGCGTCCTACTGGTGCGTCTAATGCAACATTGAATGTTCGTGGCGCACCTTTAATGCCAGCCCACTGGTCGCGATATACTGCATTAACAGACGTTACATTTCTGCTACCGGCGTATGCGGGATTGAACAATAGTTTATTGTACATAAACATGGTGTAGTGCGGATCGCTTTGTGCAAAACCACAGACAGGAGCCACCAAAACGATGCATAAAAAAAAGTACATCTTTCTCATAGAATCTCTTTTATAGGTTACTTAATTATCTTTTTATCAAAATAGAACCTGTGAACATATTGCTGCCACCTGCAGCATTTACATCATTAAGTTTCACAATATAGAAATAGGTGCCATCTGCCAGTGGTCCTGTTATTCCATTACCACTCCAGTCATTATTATAATTGTATTGCTCATACAGCAGATCACCCCATTTGTTAAATACCTGTACCATATTTGTAGGATAATCCTTGATACCCTTAATCACCCATACATCATTGATACCATC
>CAYZKL010000128.1:1300-7176 GCA_964478855.1 uncultured Flavipsychrobacter sp. | reverse complement strand
AGTGCAAAGGTAACTGCTTATTCTCAATCCGCAAAATTTAGTTTCAATTTATTTTCGTAACCCTTTGCTGATGATACTTACTGCGTGATAAAGAACTTATTTGCTTCCCCGTTTTCTGTAAGGGAGCGCAAAGATAGAAGAACTTTTCTACTCTGCAAAATGTTTCTTGAATAATTTACAGAAAATGCTGAAAGCCACGCCCATTCAGTATTTTCGTTTCCTATGAAGAAGATCATCACACTCACCATAGGGTGTTTTACTATTATGATGCTGAGCCAATGTGCGAAAAAGATGGCTCCTACAGGCACTCCAACAGCTGCAGAAGAAGTAGCCGCACTCAAAAGCAAGTACAGCGTTACACAAATGGCTAAGGGCCAGGCTATTAGTACGGCTAATTGCGGCAAGTGCCACGAACTGCACCAACCTGGCGAGTTCACTATTAAGCGTTGGAACAAGATATTGCCTGAGATGTGCCATAAGGCCGAACTGAGCAAAGAGGACGCCGAACTGGTACGTGCTTGGATCATTACCAACGCCAAAGCGGGCTAGTACACTATTATATATAGTACCCTGCCGCATAACCTGATTATATTATATATTGCAACATAAACTATCGGGTATGAAAAAGCTATTGCTATCACTATGCCTCCTGGTACAGGGCTCCGCATTTGCGCAAACCCTGCAGGATAGCCATTATTCCAACTCTGGCTATATAAAATCAGATGGTACCGTACAGGATAGCCATTATAGTACCGTAGGCTATTTCAAAAGCAGTGGCGCCATACAAGACAGTCATTACAGTACCATAGGATACATAAGGAGTAATGGCACCATCCAGGATGGTCACTACAGCACCTTGGGTTACGTAAATGATGACGGCAAGGTGCAGGACAGCCATTACAGCACCGTAGGCTATATAAAAAGCGACGGTACCGTACAGGACAGTCACTACTCTACCATAGGTCATGCCACCGGCATACCAAAGGAGTGGGCAGCAGCATACTATTTCTTTATCCGTTTTAAATAAAATCGCAAACCTTCACCGCTATTGAAGTTGTCTTATATTATAGCATCCATCGAAACACAACTTAAATCAAACCAAATGCAACGATCATTACTCATTGTCCTTTTTGTAGCCATCATACCATTACTTAACTCCTGCAAAGATAAAATGCCAAAGAGCCAGGAGCATTATATAAAAGGTAATGACCTGGTGCTCGACGATGACTTTGTGAATGCCAAGAAAGAATACGAGCTGGCTATAAAAGCAGACCCCAAAAACTGGCGTGCATGCTACCAGCTTGCAGGTGTGTACCAACTGGAAGGAGACTTCAAAAACGCATTTCAGTATTTCAGCAAAGCAGTGGAGCTGAATCCCAAATTCACAATGGGTTATTATAACCGGGGAAACCTTAAGGAGATGGTAGGCGATGAACAGGGCTGTATGGAAGATCTGAATAAGGCACTGGAAAATCAGAAAGGTATATTTACCCTGCTCATGGCTAAAGGCCGCAAAGAGTACCAGGTCGGTAGACTCAGGGAAGCGCTGATCGCATTCGACGCTGCTATCAAAGCCCGTCCCGATTACTTCCTTGCTTACAGCATGCGGGCTTCATGCCGTTACAAGATGAAGGATTATATGGGGGCCCTCAGTGACTTTGACGAAGAGATACGACTGAACCCCGACCACGTTATGGGGTATATCAATAAAGCTGTTGTACATGCGGACATGAAAGATTTTCGTGCGGCCATCAATGACGTAAATATGGCTGTACAAAAAAATCCGCAGTGGTCGCAGGTATATATATACAGGGGCATGTACTACCAGCAGGCCAACATGAAAGACAGCGCCTGCAAAGATTTCCAAATCGCCGCCGAAATGAAACACCCGGAAGCGGCTAACTACACTGCAAAATATTGCAAGTAAAAGACACCATCATTAAAAACGAAAGGATAATAGGCCTCGATACTGTACGGGCCATTGCTATACTGGCAGTGGTCATGTGCCATTCGTCCGAATTTCTAAACCGGCTTACCTCTGCACCATATATAGGCAATGGCATCAGCCGTTATATAAAATTCGTACAGCCGTTTGGCCAGTTGGGGGTTGAGTTGTTCTTTGTACTCAGCGGCTTTCTTATCGGCGGCATTCTCATCAGGGCATACATGAGTTCCGGTACATTCACGTTTACCGATGTTCGCCATTTCTGGATCAGGCGTTGGTTTCGTACTCTTCCTAACTTCTGGTTGATACTCACGGTTAACATCATCCTGTACAAGATCATGAAGTTCGGCGGCTTTGAACCATACAAGTTCCTCTATTACTTTTTCTTGCAAAATCTATGGACTCCCCACCCTCCATTTTTCTTTGGCGAGGCATGGAGCCTTTCTGTCGAGGAGTGGTTTTACCTCACGGTACCGGTATTCATGCTCATTGCTGCAGCGATCGCAAAGCCTGCGAACAAACAAAAGTTCTTGTTCAATACATTTCTATCTTACCTGCTGGTATTCTTATCAGTAAGAGTGATCAATGCATTCCATCCGCTCAATGGTCCGGACCAGGATGCAGGCATTCGTAAAGTAGTGCTATTCCGCCTCGATGCGGTTATGTATGGTGTGATCTTCGCTTACTTCAGCTACTTCAAAGGCGAGTTGCTCCATCGGCTGAAGAACTATCTGCTCCTTGCCTCAATTGCCGGCACCGTACTCATTTATTATATCATTACCGATACCGGGCTGAATGTATTTGCATCACCAAACCCTACCCTCCGGTTCGCCAGCGATGCCTTCCTCTACCTGCTGATACCATTTGTATTCGCATTGTGCCTGCCCTATGCCGCAAGTACAGCCACGAGGCACCATAATATCTTAACCCGTTTCATTCAGCACATCAGCAAGATATCTTACTCCATGTACCTGGTGCACTATTCATTGGTATTCATTCCCTTCTTTTGTTTCCTCAAGGTAGATGGGCATACGACTGTTCTCTTGCTATACGTACTGTATTGGGCAATAGTTATTGTCCTGTCCTCGCTCCTCTATAAATACTTCGAATACCCGGTAATGAAATTAAGAGACCGGTTCTCCTGATACTTCCTGCATAGTTGCTAATGCATCTTTGGCTGCATATTCATTGCAGATACCAAAGGTCTTACGATGGTAAGTAGATATGCCGTGAGCACTGATCTGCTTTCTGTGGTAGGCTGTACCATAACCCTTGTTTTCATTCCAGCCATAGTGAGGGTGCTCGTCGTGCAGGCGCATCATATATTCATCACGGTGCGTTTTGGCAAGTATACTTGCTGCAGCTATTGATGCATACTTGGCATCACCTTGTATCACGCACTGATGTACTATACCAAAATAAGGAGAAAACATATGGCCATCTATAAGCAGTAGCTCGGGCCTTACAGTCAGTTGGTCTATCGCCAGGTGCATTGCCTTGAAGGAGGCCTTTAGTATATTGATATTGTCTATTTCTTCATGATTTACCATTGCTACAGCCCAGGCTATTGCTTTCCGTTCTATTATGGGTCGTAGCTTATTGCGGTCTTCTTCATTTACTTGCTTGCTGTCATTCAGTAGCGGGTGGCGGAAGTTCGGGGGAAGGATAACAGATGCTGCAAATACCGGACCCGCAAGACAACCTCTGCCTGCCTCGTCACATCCGGCCTCCACTATACCTTTTTGAAAAAATTTCTTCAGCACCCCTTATTGGTTTGTACAGGCAAAATAATGAAAAAACAACCACCCTACAATATAATAATGGACAAATAATACACAGTTGATGTTTTTATTACATTGTTTTTTGTGCTGTGGCATAATTCTGTTAGGTTTGATATAAATACCTGATAATATAAACCATGAGTAGTGTAAAGCTTCCTTTTTATGCACGGCTGGCGTTGCTGCTGCTATCCATTGTGTTGGTCTTTATTATACTTAAAGCAGCCAGCAATATTTTTATTCCGCTGGTCTTTGGTTTGCTCATCGCTATATTATTATATCCGCTCAATAAGTTCTTTGAGAAGAAAATGAAACTCGGGCGGGCCACAGCCGCTATAACGTGCGTTTTATTGTTCGTTGCCGTATTGATCGGTTTCATTTACTTATTCGCCATCGAGCTCATCAGTTTTGCCGATGATTTTCCTCAATTGAAGCTTAGGTTCCAGGAGATGCTTACTAATTTTCAGCATTGGTTGTCTTATAAATTACATATAAACAGCGTTCAGCAGGCCGAATACTTCAACAGGTCTGCAAATGGCTTGCTCGAGTCTGCCGGCCAATCGGTTAGCAATCTGTTTGTTTCTGTTTCCGGTGTGCTGCTGCTTATCATCTTCATCATCATTTTCACATTCTTCATATTGTTCCATCGCCGCCTGTTAATGCGTTTTGTATTGCATTTGTTCTCCGTACAGCACAGGTCAAAAGTCAGCGAGGTCATTATAGAGACAAAAACCATGATGAATAGCTACGTCGTTGGCCTGGTCATAGAAATGGTCATTATGAGCGTTATCACCTGTGCCATGTTCCTGGTTATGGGTATCAAGTATGCGCTGTTGCTTGGGCTCATCACCGCCGTACTCAATGTCATCCCATATCTCGGTATCTATACTGCAATGACCATATGTATGCTGGTCACATTTGCCAACAGCACAGGCAATACGGCCATAGAGGTTGGCGTTGGTCTGTTCATTATACATGTGCTCGATGCCAACGCGCTCTTCCCCCGCATTATTGGCCACAGGGTCAAAATGAATCCTTTCATCACCATCATTGCAGTTATCATTGGCGAATACGTATGGGGCATTCCGGGTATGTTCTTATTTATCCCCCTGGCAGGAATCATTAAGCTGGTTTGCGATCGTGTGGAAGGCATGGAGGCCTGGGGACTGCTCATAGGTGTGGAAGATTATGAAAAACCTAAGAAAAAGATCAGCATCCCAAAATCCGACAACTAGCATTACAGTGCTATTGATTACCTTTCTTCCCTTTTAGCGGTTACCATCTGTTAAAGAAATTCAAAATCGTATTCTTTTATTATTGAATTACTGCTTCGTGCTTATAAATTTGTGTTTTTAAGACCATGTTCCAATTTCAGCACATAGATCATTTATATACCCTTGGCCTGCTGCCTTTATTGGTAGTACTGTTCATCAGTGTCATCTACTGGAGAAGAACAAAACTCAGGAAGCTCGGCAATGAGCAATTGGTGAACGAGCAGCTCATTGGTTTTATACCCGGTAGAAATACTTTCCGGTTCATACTGCTGTCCATAGCTTTTGCTGCGATCGTTATTGGATGGGCAAACCTGCAGGCAGGTGACAAAAGCGAAAAAGTAGAACGCAAAGGAGTAGATGTGATCATAGCGCTTGATGTCAGTAAGAGCATGCTGGCTAAAGACATTCAACCGGACCGCCTTACCCGTGCCAAGCAACTCATCATGCGTATGACGGACAAGATGCGCAATGACAGGATAGCACTGATCGTGTTTGCAGGCAAGTCTTACCTGCAGGTGCCGCTTACCATCGACTATAGTGCGGTAAAGATGTTATTACAGAATGTGTCGCCCGATATGGTACCTACACAGGGCACCGTGCTTAGCGAGGCCATTGATATGGGCATGAAGTCATTCTCACAGAATGAACGCAAGCATAAAGCCCTTATAGTAATATCAGATGGAGAGGATCATGATGAGCAGGCATTAGAGAAAACCCGTGAAGCTGCTGATGCAGGAGTGGTTGTTCATACTATTGGTATAGGGTCTCCACAAGGCACTACCATCTACGATCCTGAGACTAAGTCTGTGAAGATGGATGAAAACGGCAATCCTGTCATCAGCAAACTGAACGAAGAAGAGTTGAAGTCTATAGCCGGTG
>CAYZKL010000128.1:0-1219 GCA_964478855.1 uncultured Flavipsychrobacter sp. | reverse complement strand
ACCTGTTACAGAATACCGACGAGGTCGCCGAAAAGCTGGTTACCAACCTGGAAAGTATGGAACAAAAGAACCTGGGTTCTGTTATTTATACAGACTTCACCAGCTACTTTCAGTATTTCCTCTTGTTTGGTTTTGTTGCGCTCATTATAGAATGGTTACTACCCGGTAAAAAGAGAAAGCTTAAAAAGATCGAAAATGGCTCAGTTGCGTAATCATATATTAAATATCAGTTCCTCTTTTAATACAGTCCGCGTTTCTGTTGTTATACTGTTATGCCTGTTATTTAGTGTCAATGGTTACTCACAATCTAACCGCTTCCTGCAGCAGGGTAATAAACTATACGAGCAGCAGAATTATAAAGAAGCTACAGCCAACTATCTCAAAGCGCTTTCCAAAGACCCTACTAACACACCCGGCCTGTTCAATCTGGGCAACTCACTCTACCAGCAGAAACAATACGATTCATCAAGAAAGATAATGGCCGCTACTGCGAAGACAGCAAAAGACAACAATAGTAAGGCTGCCGCTAACTACAACATTGGTAACACCTATATGTCTCAGCAAAAATGGGAAGAGGCAGTGAGTGCATATAAAGAGACACTTCGTAAGAACCCGCAGGATGTGGATGCCAAGTATAATTTATCGTATGCAGAGCAGATGATGAAGAAACAGCAGAACCAGGATAAGGATAAGAACAAGCAGGACAAAAAAGATCAGAACAAAGATCAGAAGGATAAAGACAAGCAGGATAAGAAAGATCAGGACAAGGATAAGAAGGACCAGGACAAACAGGATAAAGATCAGAAAGACGATAAAGACAAAAAGGACGAACAGAAAAAAGACCAACAACCTCAAAGCCAGCCAAGCAAGCTATCTCAGCAGCAGGCAGATCAATTGCTGAATGCATTGCAGCAGGAAGAAAAAAAGCTGCAGGATAAAAAGAAAAAAGAGAAAGGCATACCTGTAAAATTGCAGAAGGACTGGTAGTTTATCCATGCACATTGTTGCATTATACAACTGCGCAATGCACATAATTAGTGCAACACATCATTCATCATTTCACGTTTTTTATCATCATCATTCATTGATCGCTGCTCACATCATTGTGGATAAGGTGTCAATATCTTTTGCCGTTTCTAAAAAAATTTAGAAATATTTTTTTTAGTAGTAAAATTTCTTTTTAATATTGTGTAAGGATTGTGCTTACTAACCCATCCTT
>CAYZKL010000127.1:2127-7215 GCA_964478855.1 uncultured Flavipsychrobacter sp. | reverse complement strand
ATTTGTTCTTTGCTTTTTCACGCAGGTTCACGGTATCGAGCAGTTCCATAGGGTCAACATCCCTGTTGTATAGTCCCGAGAACAGGTCAATGATCTGCTTCAGGTTCAGGTTAGGGTAATAACCGGCGGCCTGAAGTTGTACACCTATGATATTCTTAATAGCCTGCGGTTCTTTATCCAGATCCTTGCCATCCACTATTACAGTACCGGATGTCTTATTGCGCAGTGTTTCTATGATCTCGAGTGTAGTGGTCTTACCGGCACCATTAGGTCCAAGCAGGCCGAATATCTCTCCTTCCTTCACCTCGAAGCTGATACCTTTCACAGCCTCAAAGTCACCGTATTTTTTTACCAGGTCCTTTACTTCAATTATTGCCTTGCTCATGATTCTAAAAAGTCTGTAGGATAATAAATGTATTGCGGGCTCTTTAGAATGCCACGCATTTTTCGGGGTACTCGGTGGCGTGCCTCAATACCAGGTTACGGATGTAGTCATTGTCCTGCAACGGCTCTATGTTCTTCTGCAGGGTCTCTATACTCTTCAACTGCATCTTTTTATCGGTGAGGTAACCCATGCCGTAGAGATTGCCCTCCATCACTAATATGCAGCTATGGTCATTGTCCTCCATACCCTTATCTATGAGTGCAAATGTAGGCAGGTGCTTGCGCATCCAGTTGATCGCTTCATCCACCTTCCCGTTGTACTCATCGGCCGGAGGGTGAGTGCCACATTCACAGTACCCTGCCGATGTGAGGTTGCAGAAACGGGTACACAGGCCAAATTCGGCAATGAGTTCCCGTAGCCTGTTGTGCCCTTCTGTAATAGTATTGAATGTATAGACGGGTTTAAAACTTCTCCTGATCTTCTCTACCGCAAACCGCTTGTAACCCTGCATGTCTTCATACACAAACAAGCCGAACTGCGGCAGGTAGCCACGCTGGCTGCGGTTATGAATGGGCCATAGCCTTCTTATCTCGGTACTCTCCAGTATGTGCGCCATCAGCTCGGTAGCACACTGCTTGAAACTGATTCGGTAGGTATCTCTTAAAAAATCCTGTTTCTGACGGGTTATCTTATTGTTGGAGAAGTGACTCCTGACCCGCTTACGTATGTTCTTTGCCTTGCCTACATAAATGGTCTTGCCGGCAGCATTGTAAAAGTAATAGACACCGGGTGATGCAGGAAGATTCTCCAACTGATCGACCGGTAAGTGCGGTGGCAGGTACTGCTCGCTGTTCTTACCCTTCAGCATCACATCCACAGCACCCTCACTGTCCTTTGCAAGGATGATAGCCAGGAGATCTGCAGTAGCAAGGGCATCTCCTCCGGCACGGTGATGCAGCGAATGATTGATACCGAGTTTCTGAGTAAGCTTGCCCAGGCTATAACCACCAAGACCCGGCAGCACCTTGCGTGCCAGCCTTACGGTACATAGCTTTTTTGCCTCCAGCTCATAGCCTGCACTCTGCAGGTGGTGCTTCACAAAGGAGTAATCGAAATTGACATTGTGTGCTACAAAAATCTTGTCCTGCAGCAGTTCATAAACCTGGCCGGCGATCTCCCCGAAAGAAGGCGCATTAGCCACCATGCTGTTATCTATACCTGTAAGCCGTTGAATAAAGTATGGAATAGGTGTGTGTGGATTTACAAGACTTTCGTAAAAATTCAACACCTTGGTACCGTCATGAATCACGATACCTATTTCAGTAATCCCGTTGCCCGCTGCGTGACTCCCCGTGGTCTCAATATCTACAATAGCATACAACATCGCTCAACGATCTTTAATAACTAAAGGTAAGAAAATAGAAAATGTGCTGAAAATTTATTTAGACCGCCTTAAAAGACAAAGCCCCCGCTAATGCGAGGGCTTTGTAAAAGACCGAAACAAATATTAGTTGGTAAAGCCGCTGATCTGGCTGTTATGCTGGTTTGTGCCGCTCAGATCATCAATAACAGGTGAACACTGTATGTTACCATTGATATTCTGGCTCCACTTCATGGTACCTAATGTTGCATCTACAGCATATAAATATTTATCATAACTACCGATATATATTACACCATCGTAAACAAGCGGGCTTGACTTGATAAGGCCGCCGCTGGTGAATTTCCACTGTATACCACCTGTGATCATGGTCAACGCATACAGGTTGTAGTCGTTGCTGCCTATATACACGGTCTGGTTGCTGACAACCGGTGAAGAGTAAACCTGGCTGTTAGTACGAGTTCTCCAGATGTAGTTTGGCGATAATGATATAGTCGGGTTGATGAATGTATCGAGACAATAGATGTAATGATCTGTGCTGCCGAAAATACACCTGCCTGCAACAGCTGCAGGAGAGCTGTAAATGTTACCGGAGGTCTTGTAGGTCCAGCGAAGGATACCAATGTGTGTAGGAGGACTGACAACAGGAGGCATCAGATAAATGCAATACATGCTGCTATCTGTAGAGCTGCCCACGAACAAATAAGGAGCACCCACAGCAGGAGAAGATGTGAAAGATGCCGTAGAAGGCACACCTGCACCAGGGTAATCCCATTCGATCTCACCGGTGGTAGGATCAGGGCCTATTGTCTTATGGATACAATACACATGGCCACCCATAGTAGCCTGGTAGATATAGTTGCCATTGATCGTAGGCGATGAAGACAACGGAGCAGGGCTTGCACTTGAATACTTCCATTTGATATCGAATGTACCTGTATCAATTGCGTAAAGGGTACCATTCATGTGTGCAAGGTAAATGAGATTGCCATCAGCAATTGGTGTAGCCTGGTAAGCAAATCCCCCGGTAGCAGGCAGAGTGAACTTTTTCAGGATCGCACCATTAGACGGGTTGAGCTTGTAGATCGTATCAGAATTAGCACGAACGATATATAACCTGTTGTGATACACCAGTGGCGAAGGAGCATACATAGCACCTAAAACAGGCGATATATTCGGCAGGCTTTGCTCCCAGGCTTTGAGTCCTGTAATAGGATTAAGCGCATAAATGATATTGTTATCGCTGTTGATGATGACAGTAGGCGAATAACTTATCGGTAATGGCTTATCATCACTCGATTCCTGCTTGCAAGCAGTAAAAAAGAGGGATGCTCCCGTAAGTGATAATAAAATATTTTTCCAGATCTTCGGCATAGCTTGGTATTATTTTTCTGAACATGCAAGATAGCATTTTTTTAAAACATTTTGCCCGTTTAGCTAACTTTTAATAGGCTGAAAACTCGCTACTTACCACTAAAGTAATCAGTAGTTAATAAACGTACTCCTCCTATGGTAAAGAGCAAAAACTACCCTTAATTACAATGCAAACGCACTGATAGCAATAGCTATTACGCCGAGCAGGAAACCTGCTATAGCAAAACCGGTTCTCCAGTTTTTACGGCTCATACCTATAAAGCCAAAAATAACAGCAATGATAGCGAACAATGGATGAATGAACCCGAGTATGCCGAAAAGGGTTGAAGCCATTCCTATCCATCCGCGACGGGTCATGGAATAAAATGAAGGACTAACCGATTCCTTTATACGGCCAAGAAAGGTAGAGTGCTTTCCGCTAACCACTGTTGCTGCCTGGCCGGAGGCTGAAGTTGTGGCCAGTATACTTGTTTCAGTTGCTGCCTTCTTAACGAAAAATGCCCCTTGTGCCTGCGGCACAAAACAAAGCAAAGTAATAGTGAGTAGTAAGTATAATACGCTGTTTTTCATATAGGAACGATTTATGGTTCCAAATATAGTAAATATGAAATAAAGTGTATACTGCTGATAAAAAAAGTAAAATGCTATAAAGACCTTAGCGGATCGCGCCGACGGAGCAGGATGTAATTCTTAATGTTCATCCAGAATGCAAGCACCATGTAAACGATAACCGGCGACCCCATGGTAAGGAAGGAGATGTATATGAACCACAAACGGATACGAGAAGAGGCAACACCCATGCGCTCCCCTATCTCAGAGCAAACGCCGAATGCTTTCCATTCTATAAAATCCTTGATGTGATATAGTTTGCGCATAACCGTTATGCTAAGGTAAGGAAAAATTAAAAAGGGGAAATTAAAAAAATGTTAGTTATACATAAAGCAGATAGCCCCTTAAAGGGGCTATCTGAATATTACTTGTTATAGATCGTGTTATGCTCTCGCAGCAAATTCGCTACGGATAACGTTAAGTGCACCACCTGCCCTGAACCACTCGATCTGCTGTTCATTGTAGGTCTGGTTCACTTTTATTTCTTCGCTTGTGCCATCTTTATGATTCAGCACTACAGTAAGCTGATCGCCGGGAGTGAATGTGGTAAGACCAAGGATATCGATAGAATCGTCTTCCTGTACCTTTTCATAATCCTGCTTATCAGCAAATGTGATAGCCAGCATACCTTGCTTCTTCAGGTTGGTTTCGTGGATACGAGCAAAGCTCTTAACAAGAATTACCTGTACACCCAGATGACGTGGCTCCATAGCTGCGTGCTCGCGGCTGCTGCCTTCGCCATAGTTCTCATCACCTACCACTATACTACCTATACCCAGTGCCTTGTATGCGCGCTGTACCTGTGGTACTTCGCCATATTCGCCGGTAAGCTGGTTCTTTACTTTATTAGTTTCCATGTTGAAGGCATTGATTGCGCCTATCAGCATATTGTTAGAGATGTTATCGAGGTGACCACGATACTTCAACCATGGACCTGCCATAGAGATGTGATCGGTAGTACACTTACCGAAGGCTTTGATAAGCAACTTAAGGCCGGTCATGTTCATACCATTCCAAGCGCTGAACGGAGCCAGCAACTGGAGACGGTCGCTCTGCTCGCTTACCAGTACCTGTACTTTAGAACCATCAGCAGCAGGAGCTACATAACCCGCATCCTCTACCGCAAAACCTTTAGGAGGCATTTCTGCACCTTTTGGTTCGGCAAGCATTACTTCCTCACCTTTTTCGTTTTTCAGTTTATCCTTCAACGGATTGAAAGACAGGCTGCCCGCGATAGCAAAGGCAGTAACTATTTCAGGAGAAGCAACGAAAGCATGTGTAGAAGACAAGCCATCATTACGCTTAGCAAAATTCCTGTTGAATGAAGTAACGATCGTAT
>CAYZKL010000127.1:692-2117 GCA_964478855.1 uncultured Flavipsychrobacter sp. | reverse complement strand
CACATGCGTTTGCAAGCACCACACCACCCATTTTATCAAAGGTCTTCAGGAAGCCATCACGGTCGATAGTGTAACGAACCATTTCAGAGCCCGGAGTGATGGTAAATTCACTCTTTGCTTTCAGTCCTTTGTTCATAGCGTCTTCAGCAATAGAAGCCGAGCGCGAAATATCCTCGTAAGAAGAGTTGGTACAAGAGCCTATAAGGGCCACTTCTACCGCATCAGGCCAGCCGTGCTCTTTTACAGCAGCAGCCATCTGGCTGATAGGCGTTGCCAGATCCGGAGTGAATGGTCCGTTTACATAAGGTTCCAGTTCATCCAGGTTGATCTCGATCAACTGATCGTAGAAAGCAGCAGGATTATCATACACTTCCTGGTCAGGACGAAGGTCTTTAGCAACACCATTTGCCAGTTGTGCCACGTGCTCACGGTTAGTGCCACGCAGGTAATCAGCCATCTTCTCATCGTAAGCGAACATAGAACATGTAGCACCTATCTCAGCACCCATGTTACAGATCGTAGCCTTACCGGTACAGCTCAGGCTTTCAGCGCCTTCACCAAAATATTCAACAATAGCACCTGTACCACCTTTTACGGTAAGGATACCGGCAACTTTAAGTATAATGTCTTTTGCAGAAGTCCAGCCATTCATTTTGCCGGTAAGCTTTACGCCTATCAGCTTTGGCATTTTCAGTTCCCATGCAAGGCCTGCCATTACATCAACCGCATCAGCACCACCCACACCTATCGCGATCATACCAAGACCACCTGCATTAGGCGTATGACTGTCGGTACCTATCATCATACCACCGGGGAATGCATAGTTCTCCAGTACAACCTGGTGAATGATACCGGCACCTGCGCGCCAGAAACCAATACCATACTTGTTAGATATAGACGCAAGGAAATCGTAAACTTCTTTGTTCACATCAAGAGCAGTAGCAAGGTCTTCGTTTGCACCGGTCTTAGCCTGGATCAGGTGATCACAATGCACCGTACTTGGTACAGCAACCTTATCGCGGCCGCAAGTGCTGAACTGCAACAAAGCCATCTGTGCCGTAGCATCCTGCATGGCTACACGGTCAGGAGAAAAGTTCACATAATCGTGGCCACGGCTGTAAGCCTTAAGCGGCGCTTCGTAAGTATGCGCATACAATACCTTTTCGGCAAGGGTAAGCGGACGGCCAAGTAATTTACGGCCCATAGCTACTTTGCCGGGTAACAATTCATAAACTTTCTGGATGAGGTCAATATCAAATGCCATTGTGCAAGAAGATTGGTTTTTTACGGGTGCAAAGTTAAGAAAATAAGTTGATTTGTCGGGCAATCAGCGCCATGAGATTTTTTATAAAATGATATTGTAAACGCCTGCGCAGCAAGTGGTAATAACAATTAAGGCTGCCAGTTGGCAGCCTTAATTCTAAA
>CAYZKL010000127.1:0-654 GCA_964478855.1 uncultured Flavipsychrobacter sp. | reverse complement strand
GAAGATACCCAGCTCTTCGTAAGACACGCCTACCTTGTTGAAAGCCACTGTCAACCCTGCAGTACGCATGTCCACTTTGTTATCAAGGCTCATCAGCGCTTCGCGGATCTCATGGTAAGAACCGATCATTGTATCCTCAAGGCCTGAATATACCAGGTCCACTTCATCAGGACCATGTAATATCTGGTTGCGCTCAATGTCAGTAACCTTTTTACCTGTAAGACCTTCCACTGATTTCAGGATAGATGAATTCTGGTTTTCACTAAAACGTTTGTCCATACGGCCAAAACGTACGTGGCTCAGATTCTTCAACCACTCGAAGTAAGAAACCGTAACACCACCCGCATTCAGGTACATGTCAGCATCAGGAGTCAAAGGACCATTTGCACCTTCACCGATGATCTTAGCCTGAATACGTGCAGCGTTGTCGCCGTTGATCACGTTTTCCAATGCAGCAGGTATCAGGATATCGCAAGGTTGCTCCAATGTTTCTGCGCTGTTCTTGATATTGATAGCACCCGGATAATGATGCAGGTGACCGGTAGCCTTACGGTGATCCATCACTTTATAGATATCAAGGCCTTTTTCGTTGTAGATACCACCCTCGTGCTCTGCAAGACCAACGATGATAGCACCGTTATCGAAGAAGAACTT
>CAYZKL010000126.1:3786-7378 GCA_964478855.1 uncultured Flavipsychrobacter sp. | reverse complement strand
GCCATACTGAGGGCGGAAGATAGATCGAATCCGGCCTGCGGGGTAGCGTAAAACAGGCCTTGTTCCGCCAATAGCTTACCCAGGTATTCCTGCTCTGTCTGTCCCGGTGTGGGGATGAGGATAGCCTTCTTGCGAAGGGCAATAAGATCCATAAGGGTAGAGTAGCCGCTACGGCATATAACCATTTCTGCATTCTGCAGTAAGGAATGCAAACGCTCACCCGCAATGCGGTTGTGCCAGGTAATATGAGCGGGTATACTTTGCGGTGCCTCCGCAGTTTCAGATCCCTCCACAAACACGACATCTCCATTATGCGGCAATACCTGTTGCCACAATATCTTCGAGAGCACGCTCCTTTGAGGCTCCGGCCCTGATATCAGTACCAGTAAGGTAGCTGCATCCGTAATGTATACTCCTGTATTTTCAAATGCCGAAAGCAAGCCAAGGTAGCTTGTTTGTTTGGGTAGTATATCAGGGTGCGAAAGGACACCTGCCAGACCGGGGGCCTGGTGGGTATCAGCAACCCATGTAGCACCAAACTTGTCCAGGTATTTATAATGCAGCTTTTGTAAAGTAGTATCAGCAATATTGCCCAATCCTGTCTGCACCCGCAATTGATGTGTGATGATGACCGAAGGTATGCCGGAGTGATACAGCCCATAACGGTTATCGGATATGATACCATCCAGTTGTAATTCTCCTGCTATCTTATGCAGCCATGCATGTTCCTCCCTTATCGTGCCGAGTATACGGGGCAGTTGTGTCATTATACCTGCCTGCAGATAACGGTTCAAAGTGGAATAAGTAATATTGTAACCATCCAGGTGAACCGTCTGTATATTCGTAAACAGGCCATTAATAAAAGATAGTTGGGAAGCCTTACCTGCAACAATAGGATTATGGCCCGATGCAAGCAAATACCGGATCAGGGGCACAGATCGTGTGGTATGCCCTAATCCCCAGTCGAGTGGGGCAATTAAGATATTTTTTGGTTTTTTGGTTGCCAATAATCCTTATTTTTACAAAAGTAATTTTATGAAACGAACAAACAGGTACACAAGGGCCATTTATATTGTTTTATTGGTAGCCTTCGGAATAATGGCCGAAGGATGCCATAACAGCAGGAAATGCGGCTGTGGCAGCGATATAATGGGCGTATACAAGCCAGGCAAAAGAATGAGGTACTAGTTTAATCATTGTTATGGAGCAGAAGGGGCATACCTGGTCGCAATACGTAAAGAACATAATAGCTACTGATTTTTTGTCAGCGGCCTTCCTCGCCACCTGGCTACGTAACCTGGCAATCAATAAAGATCATGCAGTTTACCTGGAAGTAATAGATCTGCAGCAATACAAGGTTATCAGACAGCCTTCCAAAATAAAAGCCGCTATCCCTGACAGATCAAAGATCCCTTTTGTATTCGTGGTTGGTAAGAATTGAACGCAGGTATTCACCGCAATTTGCAATTATTTTTTGATTATATTTTCTTTCGCAAGTTTTTCTGAATAACTTTATAACCGAGGTTATAGTAAGTTTATAATATTTCTTTAAAAAAAATTATTCAAAGCAATGGGAATATATTGCTTTGAAGGATGCTTTGTTTAATTTTAAGGCAGGATATATTGGCGAAGTACCAACGAATCCTCGAGTATTGTTGTAAAAACTATTAAATGAAAAGTATGAACATAGAGAACACCCCGGTTGACCAGGTGGAAGAAATGGATACAGTAGTTGATTCGTCGAGACGCCGTTTTTTTCAATTGGCCGGTGGCATAGCGGGTGCGGGTTTGCTGCTTGCTGCGTGCAGAAGGTCGGGCCCAACCGATACTTATATCGGTGAAAGGGATACAGCACTGCTCAATTTTATTTACATACTGCAGCAACTGGAAGCTGCATTCTATATACAGGCTGTAGCTACTCCGTATTACGGCCTTACTACCAGCGAGTCTAAGTTGCTGACAGATGTACGCGACCAGGAAATAGCACATCGTGAATACCTGAAAGCATTACTGGGTAAAGAAGCGATACCAAACATTACAGTCAATTTCTCGTCTGTAACATTTGCTGACCGTACAAGTGTGCTTACACATGCAGCTCTTTTCGAAGACCTAGTAATAACAGGATTTAACGGCGCGGCTCCATTGTTCATTGATACCAAGTATGTACTTGCATTCAGTAAGATGGTGGTGGTAGAAGCCCGTCATTCGGCCTACTTCCGCGACATACTTACTTACAATACTTTTGCTGATGCCACTGTGATAGGTAGCAATGGCCTCGATAAAGCAAGTTCTCCTTCTATAGTATTAGAAACTGCTGCCAATTACATTCAGACCAGGTTTGACTCAAGCAAATTACCTAACTAGTAATAAACAGAACATGAATTTTAAAAACATAATTGCAGAGATAGAGAAAGCTGATTCCGCAGAGCTGGTAAGTGATCGACGTGAGGTGCTGAAAGGCTTTGGGTCTAAAGTGGCACTGGCAGCATTGCCTTTTGCTCTTGGCTCACTGTTCAATAAAGCATCTGCCAAAACCACAGATGCAGTAACGGATGCACTCAACTTTCTGCTGGAACTGAAGTACTTTGAATACAACTACTATCATATAGGCAATAATACCGGTGGCCTCATACCTGTTGCTGATAAGCCGGGCTTTCTTACTATTGAAAATCACAAAAAAGCACACATTGTATTTTTACAGGATGCTGTTACTCAGTTAGGTGGTGTACCTTTTGTACCCAGGCATTATACTGATCCGGCAAGTATGCCACCTTATGTACCTAATGCCTATGATTTTACAAAGGCAGGTACCTATGCAGTGTTCACGGATTACAACTCATTCCTGGTAATGGCACAGGCATTTGAAGACCTGGGAGTACATGCTATTAACGGGCAGGTGGAAGTCTTCCTGGGTACTAATCCATTACTGATACAGATACTGGAAATGATCTGTACTGAAGGCCGTCATGCAGCGCATGTGCGCCTGGTGCGCAGGTTTGCAGGAGCATTGGAAGGCCCGGCACCATGGATCACTAATAACATACCGCCAACCATACCGCTGCAATATTTGTACAATGGCGAAGACAATGTGATACAATCAGACATTACGATCACTTCATTGCCTGATACTTACGATCCGTCAGGCACTGTGCCACAGATATCTGCGACTGCCGCATTTGATGAAACACTGGACAAGGCAACTGTAAAAGCACACATTGCTCCGTTCCTGAGACCATAATTTTAGAATAGATACATTGAGAGTGGCTGCATATCCTGCGGCCATTTTTTTTACATGGGGTCCACATCAAAAATGACCTGAACATTGGCATTGCCTTTTTTGCCCAGTACATAATCCTTCTGCTGTTTCAGGAAGTGTTTTACAGAATCGAGGGTTTTATTGTCGCGCGGGCATTTGATCCATATCTCCTGTATATACTGGTTGCGCACACGAGGTATGATGGCAGGTCCGGGTCCCTGTACGGCTATGCCTTCTACTTTTTGCAGGCCTTCTGCGATCTGTGTGGCCACAGATACTGCTTTTGCCTCATCTTTATGCTTCAGTATTATTTTTATCAGCCTGCTGAATGGCGGG
>CAYZKL010000126.1:2852-3745 GCA_964478855.1 uncultured Flavipsychrobacter sp. | reverse complement strand
AACTTGATCTCATGCAGATAGAAAGCATGTACGTCATGATCCTTCACCCATTGCAGCACCGGGTGCTGAATGTTAAATGCCTGTATCAATACACGCCCCTTGCCATCCATTCTGCCTGCCCTGCCACTTACCTGTTCCATCAGCTGGAACGCACGCTCATTGACCCTGAAATCGGGATAGCTGAGCAGGCTGTCTGCACTGAGGATACCTACTAATGACACCGAAGGAAAATCGAGTCCCTTTACTACCATTTGTGTACCTGCCAGCACATCTACCTTTCTTTGCTCCAGTTTCTCCAGCAGTTCGGTCATGCTGTGCTTACCCCTCATACTGTCCACATCCATACGGGCAACACGCGCATGTGGGAATACATGCTGTACTTCTTCTTCTATTTTTTCTGTACCAAAGCTTTTGCTCATCACCCTGCTGCTGCCGCATGAAGGGCATGCATGTGTAACAGCGGTTTTTAGCCCGCAATAGTGGCAGTGCATTTTATCGGTACTCTTGTGGTAGGTAAGTGCCACAGCGCAGTTCTTGCACTGCGGTACCCAGCCGCATACACCACAGAGCTGAAAAGGTGCATAACCCCGCCTGTTCTGGAACAGGATTACCTGCTTGCGGTGCTGCATGGCCTCTTTCATAGCCTCTTGCAATTCCGGCGTCAGCATCTTCACACCCAGTTGTTTTACAGTCTCTAATGATCGTGCATTGATGATCTCTATCACAGGCATTTCTACGCCCATGTAGCGATCCTTTAGTGGTATGTAGGCATACTTGCCCTGGTGCACATTATACAAGCTTTCAATCGATGGTGTCGCAGATCCGAGGATCACTTTGGCATCAAACAGTGATGCCAGGTAAATGGCTGCATCACGCGCATGGAACCGGGGAGC
>CAYZKL010000126.1:0-2842 GCA_964478855.1 uncultured Flavipsychrobacter sp. | reverse complement strand
TTTATAAGAGCCGTCATGTTCTTCATCAACTATGATGATGCCTATGTCTTTGTAAGGCAGCCACAATGCCGAGCGTGGCCCGGCCACTACTTTATAGGTATTGTTGCTCACCTTATCCCATATCTCTACCCGCTCGTTATTACTGAAGTGCGAATGATAAACACCTAAGGTATCACCAAAGTATGCATGCAGCCGGCTAACCAGTTGCGTGGTCAGGCCTATCTCCGGCAACAATAATATGGCCTGCTTCCCTGCGGCAATACATTCTTTTATCTTATCGATATAGAGTAGTGTTTTACCGCTGCCGGTCACACCATGCAGTAGTACTACATTCTTTTCTTTTAATCCCTTGTCCAGCAGTTCACTGGCTACTTGCTGTGCGGGAGTGAAAGTGATCCCCTTCGGGTCTTTCACAGGCTTGTATATCAGCCTGTCTACGTTCTTGTCCTCTGATACAAAGATGCCTTTATCTATCAATGCTTTTACCTGCCCTGTGCTTGCACTGCTGCGCTCAAGCAGGTCGGCTTGTTTTACTACACCATGTTTCATAGATAGCTCTGTATAGGCCATCAGCAGTTCCAGTTGCTTGGGCGCACGTTGCAATTGGTCAAACAGCGCCATCAATGCAGGCTCTTCCTTATAAGCAGGGGCAAGTACAATTACTTTTTCTTTCCTTGGTTTGTATTGAGTTTCCAGTGTTTCATTTATCTGCACTACCTCCTGCTCCAGTAGTTCGTTAAGTACAGATGCAAAGTGCTGAGCGCTTACTATGCTTCTCAGTTCGCTTATAGTCAGTTCCCTGCGCATTTGCAGGGCCTCTGCTGCCAGGTATGCCTCATTGCTCCACTCATACACCACCGATTCATCCCCGGTCCATTCCAGCCGTGTTTCGCCCATCAGCTTCATGTGTGCCGGCAGGGCTGCCTGCATCACCTCGCCCGGTGACGCCATATAGTACCTGCCTATCCAGCGCCAGTATTGCAACTGTTGCTCATTGACCACCGGTTCCGCATCAATGATGTTTTTGATAGGTTTTACAAGGTAGGTTTCAGGTTTTTCATTGTGCAGCCGCTCCACAATTCCTGCATACTGTTTGTTCTTGCCCAGTGCCACCTCTACCCGCATACCCGGCCTTAGTCGTTCCTGCATTTCATGCGGAACGCCATAGGTGAGTATCTGTGGCATATTAAGGGGAAGGATGATATCGGCAAACATAGGTGCAAGTTAATTAAAACAGCCCCGATACAATAAAGTATGGTCCTGTGAAAATAAATCAGCATCCTGCGAAGGGATTGTATATTATTACCGTCTAAACGAATACAGATACTATAATATGCATATGAGAACAATACTAGCAGGATTTTTATCACTTATTACCTTTTCCGGAGCTTTTGCCCAGTACAACCCGCTTCGTATCCCTGATACCTTATCAGGCACCACCTTCAACCTGGTGATCAAGGACACATTTGTGCAGTACCTGCCCGGCAACCAGACCATAACTGCTGGCATCAATACCGATTTCTGGGGGCCTACCATGTTCATCAACAAGGGCGACACAGTGCATATGAATGTACTGAACAAGACCAACGACTCTACTACCATACACTGGCACGGTATGCACCTGCCGGCTGTAATGGATGGCGGGCCGCACCAGGTAATACCGGCAGGTACGCTATGGCAGCCTTACTGGAAGGTGAAGAACAATGCTGCCACATACTGGTATCACCCGCACCTGCACGAGATGACCGAAGAACAAATGACCAAGGGAATTGGTGGATTCATTATAGTGAGAGATACACAGGAATCACTGCTGGCATTACCAAGAACTTACGGAGTTGATGATATACCCCTGGCACTTACCAGCCGGAGGTTTGATGTTGCCAACGCTTTTAACTTCACCGCGGGCCCTTATGGCGACCATATGCTGGTTAACGGTACAATGACCCCTGAGTATAGTTTACCAAAACAGTATGTACGACTAAGGATACTGAATGCTGAAATGGAAAGAGGCTACAATCTTGGTTTCAGCGATAACAGGACATTTTACATTATAGCCAATGATGGTGGTTTGCTGAATGCTCCACTGGCAGTAACAAGGGTAAAACTGATGGTGGGCGAGCGTGTGGAAATATTGGTGAACCTGGGTAGTGATGCCGTAGGTGCTACTGTAGATCTCAAGGCGTTCAATTCAGGCCAGCCATTTGGATTTCCGGGTAGTGAGCCCGGCACCACGGGTGCTTTCGGCAGCCTGCTGAATAATATTGACTTTACAATACTGCACATCAACGTAGCTGCAGCGACAACGGGCGCTATCACTGCGGTGCCTGCCACCCTTGCTACTAACACCTACCTCACAGCTACAGATGCAACAGTAACCCGCACTGTAAATGTTACAGATGGCCTGCCCGGCGGACCGGGCGGAGGTACTCCGTTCCGTTTCGATAATACTAATTTCAGTCTTGGCCTCATCAATAAAACAGTAAATCTGAATGCTATAGAAAAGTGGACAGTTACGAACAATAATGTTTTCGGGCATTCATTCCATATTCATGATGTAGAGTTCAAGATAGTGGCACGCAGCTCAGGCCCTGTAGGTGCGCATGAGGATGGCTGGAAGGATACTTACTACTTACCGGTAAATGAGTCTGTAACATTTGTGGCAAAGTTTGATGACTATGCCGATGCACTGCATCCGTTCATGTACCATTGCCACTTTGCCCCGCATGAAGATGGCGGTATGATGGGTCAGTTTGTAGTAGTGGACGCAGCTGGTGTTGCTAACGCAGATAAAGCAGCCGGCGATTTCACGATCTATCCTAACCCTGCAAACAGTAGGATATTT
>CAYZKL010000125.1:0-7382 GCA_964478855.1 uncultured Flavipsychrobacter sp. | reverse complement strand
ACAGGATAGCCAGCTTCACCAATGGTATGCTTACCTACAGCAATACCATGGAGCATCTTAACCTGCTGGATGCCGATTTCTACTTCCGGCTTACCGACAGTATGCTCTGCCAGGATGTGGCAGGTACATTGCTACAGTTAGACAATGCACTTGAAAAAGGTTTTGAGGGTGATGTGATCATCAGCGGGCTTGCAGAACACTTCCGTAATCTGCTGCTTTGTAAGGATGCCCGTATGGCAAAATTGCTCGATGTACCTAACGATTTCCGCCCGGTATATAACGAAAAAGCAAACCAGGCACCACCGTCATTTATTATATCTGCGCTTAATGTGATCAACAGCAGCGAACTGGAATATAAGAATGCGACCAATAAACGGCTGCATGTGGAAATGTGCCTGATACGGTTATGCTACCTGCTGCAGGCAGTAAATGGCGAACAAATGCAGGCTACTCCAACGGGTGAAGATGTAAAAAAAAACCTTAGTAGCGTAGCAAATCCACCTGCACTACAGCCTCAAATTACCGAAACTAATACATCAAACAATATTGCTCAACTAAATGATTATGAGCAAAATACGATAAAAGAAAAAATAGTGCAGGAGGCTGCACCGCAGCCCATTGAGCTACCCAAAGCCATGCCTGCTTCATTTGCAGGAAGCCCGGTAAAGCCGGAAGAATCCGCACCTCCATCACAGCCAGTAGCACCTCAACCGGCTGCTGCTGCGCCCGCTACTCCTACTCCTGTAGCTGCCGGCAATAACAGGCGCCTGAGTATGAATATGCTGTCCGGCCTCGATGCCGAAATAAGCAAGGCTGCCGCCAACCAGGATACCGAGAAAAAAGAGATAACAACGGAAATGGCCCTGCAAATATTCACTGAATACAGGCAAAAACTACAGTCCGAAAGTAAAAGTGCGGTAGATTCCCAGTTCGCAATGATGCGCATAGAAGTGTATCCCCCTGACGAAGTAAGGGTCATATCACCAAGCGTATTGACTGATACCTATGCCCGTGACCAGAAAACCCCTTTGATCGACTTTTACCGGGCCCGGGCCGGCATGATCGTCCGGATAACAACAGAGATACAGGAAGACGAAGCTGTGAAGCTGGCTCAAAACACCACCGTCCTCAGCCGCAGCGAGATGTACGAGGTAATGGCGCAGAAAAATCCCAGCCTTGCAAAGCTGAAGGACGGCCTGGGCATGCAGATAGAATACTAAAGCCCTGAAGGATAAGACCATGGATTTTACAATTAACTTGATTAGCTAATCAGCCAATTATTTTTTACTTTTGGCACTCTAAATACAGAAACAATATATGGCTGAAGCGATACGCATGCCTTTGCTTAGTGATACCATGAAGGAAGGGGTGATAGCAGAATGGCACAAAAAAGTAGGTGATACCATTAAATCTGATGATATAATTGCAGAGGTGGAAACCGATAAGGCCACCATGGAAGTAATGCCTTACGTGGATGGCACACTGCTATACATAGGCGTAGAAAAAGGTAAGGGAGTGCCGATAAATGGCATCATGGCAATTATAGGTAAGCCCGGAGAAGATTTTCAGTCCATTCTGGATGCGGAAAAAGGCGGCGCTGCAAAAGCAGAAGCCAAGCCTGCCGAAAAAGCAGCAGAGCCTGCTGCCCAGCCAAAAGAGGAAGCCGCAACAGCAGCGCCCAAACAAGAAGCACCTAAGGAGGAAACTCCGAAAGAAGAAGCACCTGCTCAAAGCAGTGACGACCGCATAAAAGCATCGCCACTGGCTAAGAAAGTAGCTGAAGAAAAAGGCGTGGATATACAGGCTGTAAAAGGCAGCGGTGATAACGGCCGCATTGTAAAGAGGGATATTGACAACTATACCCCATCAGCAGCAAAACCACAGGCAGCAAAGCCAGGTGCAGCAGTTACTATACCTACTCTGCCCGTAGGTCAGGAAGGACACACCGATACGCCGTTAACACAGATGCGCCGCATTATAGCACAGCGCCTTGCGGAGAGCAAGTTCAGTGCACCGCACTTCTACCTGCGCATGACCATTACTATGGACAAGGCAATGGAAGCACGTAAAGCGATCAACGAACTATCTCCTGTTAAAGTATCTTTCAATGACCTGGTAATAAAAGCATGCGCTATGGCACTGCGCAGCCACCCCGCTGTCAACAGCTCATGGATGGGTGATTTCATACGCCAGAACCATCACATACACATAGGTACTGCAGTAGCTGTAGAAGAAGGCCTCATAGTACCTGTAATCAAGTTTGCCGATCAGAAATCACTGTCGCAGATAGCTCAGGAAGCAGGGTCGCTTTACGAAAAAGCCCGTACCAAAAAGATACAACCACAGGAATTTACCGGTAATACATTTACCATATCAAACCTGGGCATGATGGATATCGACGAATTTACAGCGATCATCAATCCTCCTGATAGCTGCATACTGGCTGTAGGTAAAATAACACCTACTCCTGTTGTAGAGAACGGCCAGGTAGTCGTTCGCCAACTGATGAAACTGACCCTCAGCTGCGATCACCGTACAATTGACGGTGCAGTAGGCTCTAAATTCCTGCAAACACTGAAAGCATACCTGGAGAACCCGGTTACTATGCTGGTGTAAGCGCAACACTCATTTCCTGATACTTCAAAATAAGTAACGCCCCGATATCGGGGCGTTACTACCTTAAGTAAAGTATCGATGTACTGTATCAGTTCAGCCTAAGCTAAAGTAACCGAAACCAGTGTTTTCTCACAATTAAACAGCTTGCCAACAAGACATCCTTCGTGCGCGTCTTCTGCCAGCTTTTTGAAGTCCTCAGCAGAGATACCGGGTACAGTACCTGTTACATACAACTCACTCTTAGTGATCGTTCCGTTGTCCAGTGTTATATCGCATTTGGTTTCCAGTTGCTCAGGTGTGTAGCCCCCTGCTCCCAGTACAAAAGACAATTTCATAGTATAGCAGCCTGCATGAGCAGATGCGATAAGTTCTTCAGGGTTGGTGCCTACCCCTTCTTCAAAGCGGCTTTTATAAGAATACTGCGTCTTATTAAGTACAGTACTTTGAGTGGTCAGATGGCCATTGCCTTCTTTTCCTGAGCCATTCCATACGGCAGTTGCATTACGTTTCATGATCAGTGTTTTTTAGAATTTGAATAGCAAATATAGGTAAATAGCCATTTCAGGCATCAGTACGCTCATCAATATCATTGTTGTCCCGCCACCCTGAAGAGGCATTATGTACTTTACGAAGTTCCGCACCGGTAATGAGCAGGTACCTTAGTTACAATCATTCAGAATTGCAAATATATAAATAACAACTGCGATAGATTGTTAAACAAGCGAACAAGCTCACTCAATTGTATTGAATTTACTAATTCCGTATTAACTTAGCCCCATGCAAAAAATACTTGTTGCCAATCGTGGCGAGATAGCTATGCGTGTAATGCGCACGGCACGTGAGATGGGCATAAAAACTGTAGCAGTATTCTCAGAGGCAGACAGGGATATGCCCTTTGTACGCTATGCTGATGAAGCTGTGTGTATAGGCCCTGCACTATCTGCACAGTCTTACCTGCGTGCAGAGAAGATAATAGCAGCAGCAAAACAAACTGGAGCCGAAGGAATTCATCCGGGTTATGGCTTCCTGAGTGAAAATGCATCCTTTTCACAAGCGGTATCAGATGCCGGGCTGATATTTATTGGTCCATCGGCTAACTCCATTGAGATAATGGGCAGCAAAATAGGCGCCAAGCAAGCTGCTAAAAAATTCAACGTACCTATGGTCCCCGGTACAGAGGAGCCATTAAAAGACATAGAAGAAGCCAGGAAAGTTGCCAATAATATAGGATTCCCGATACTGGTAAAAGCATCCGCCGGTGGTGGTGGTAAGGGTATGCGTGTAGTGGAAAATGAAGCCGAGTTTGAAGAACAAATACGTGCTGCCAAAAGCGAGGCTCTGAACTCATTCGGCAATGATGATGTATTTATAGAGAAGTACGTTGGCTCTCCGCGCCACATAGAAATACAATTGATGGGCGACCAGCACGGAAACTATGTGTACCTGTTTGAAAGGGAATGCAGTATTCAACGTCGTCATCAAAAGCTGATAGAAGAGGCACCATCGAGCTGCCTGACACCTGAGATACGCAAAGCGATGGGCGAATGTGCGATAGCTGCAGCACGCTCATGCAACTACTACGGTGCGGGTACGGTAGAGTTCCTGGTGGATGATCAACTGAACTTCTACTTCCTAGAAATGAATACCCGCCTGCAGGTAGAGCACTGTGTGACCGAAATGATCACAGGCATAGACTTGGTAAGAGAGCAGATCAATGTGGCAAGGGGAAATAAACTATCATTCACGCAGGATGACCTGAAGATCACAGGGCATGCAATAGAACTACGTGTATGTGCTGAAGACCCCTATAATAACTTCTTGCCTGACACAGGTAAGTTGGAAATGTACCAGCCACCTAAAGGTCCGGGAATAAGAGTGGATGACGGATATGAAGAAGGTATGGATATCCCTATCTTCTATGACCCGATGATCGCCAAACTCATTGCTTATGCCGGAACCAGGGAAGAGGCTATTGACCGGTTGTGCAGGGCAATAGACGAATACTATATCAAGGGCATACAAACCACACTGGCTTTTGGCAAATGGGCCGTGCAAACCCCCGCATTCCGTTCGGGCAACTTTGACACTAAATTCATAGAAAAATACTTCAAACCTGAATACCTGGATACAAACGATGAAGAGACAGAACAGGTAGCAGCATTACTCTCAGCATATGTGTGGGAAAAAGAGAAAAAGACTAATAACGCAAGCAATGCCGCTGTGAATACAGTAAATAAATGGAAAATAAACAGGCGTTAAAATGCCATTATTAAATTGTGATTAAGTATAAATTAGTTATTATTTCATCGTAAATTTGATTAGAAATTATGTTTCACTTTTAAAAAATAGCAGCTATGTCAACTGAAAACAATACAGAAAACAGCGGTACACCGGAGAAACCACATAAATCGTGGTTAGGTGAGATCATAGAAAAGATAGAGCACAAAATAGAAGGTATAGATACTGACTTCCCATTATCGGGAGCAGAAACAGATGAAGACCTTGACGAAAGTATTGAGTCAATAGAAGACGATATAAATGAGGAAGTGGATAAGATAAAAGATACCGATTTCCCGCTATCAGGCGGCGAAGATCAATAAAATTGCTTAAGCAAAATACGCTCAATACCGGGCGTATTTTGTTTGATATCAGTCAAGCCATTTTTCATGTAACAGGCGAGTTACGACGTACCCTTCACTGTCGAGAAAAGACCGGGCCTTGGTGTTATTGACCAACGCATACCGGCAAATGCGCTTTACACCTTTCTCAATATATATCCTTTCCAATTCCTTATTCAGCAATCTGTAGATGCCTTTACACCTGTGTTCATCAGCCACATAGCCATCTGAAACGTATAGCTCCCGTCCCATATACACTTCTATACGACTGTCATCCTGATCCTCTACATACCCAAAAATAAACCCAACAGGCTCTTCACCAACAAAAGCTAAAAGACATGTTCCTTCATACTCATCCTGCATCAGGATAATATGCCGCATATAGTTTTCCTCAATATCAGACCATGCCGCTGTTTTGTCAAACAGGTTTCGCTCATGCAGATGTAAATGGTGCATCATACCTGATATTACATTAGTATACTCCGCAATGACAACAGGTTTTACCGTGATCGATCTATCCATAACAACATAAAATTACAAAATAGAATATTATAAACTATCAATACCCTCAACCTGTGGAAACTTATTGTTTACCAAGAACACAGCATTTATTACCTTAGCAGCAGGTTGGCTGTCAGTGAATAACTGCGATGCTTAGAATATATAGAACCAATGAAAGTACAATTATTCATACCCTGCTTTGTTGACCAGTTGTACCCTGAAACGGGGATGAACATGGTCAAGATACTGGAAAAACTAGGTTGTAAGGTGACTTACAATACCAAGCAGACATGCTGCGGACAACCGGCGTTCAATGCGGGTTATCGTGAAGAGGCCAAAACAGTAGCAACAAAGTTCCTGCACGACTTCAGTGATGATGGCTACATAGTAAGCCCGAGTGGCTCTTGCACCGGATATGTACGCAACTTTTATGACAAGATGTTCAATAACAGCTCCGATCATCTGTTATGCGATAAAGTAGGCAAGAATACATTCGAGTTCACTGAATTCCTTACAAAAGTGCTGAAAGTTGAAAATCTGGGTGCTACACTGAACGGTAAGGCAACTTACCATGATGCTTGCGGCGCACTGCGTGAATGCGGAATAAAAGATGGCCCGCGCCGCTTGCTGAATAATGTCAGTGGGTTGGAAATGGTAGAAATGAAAGAGTGTGAAACATGTTGCGGCTTTGGCGGAACGTTTGCTGTGAAGTATGAACCAATATCAATAGGTATGGCACAGGTAAAAGTGAAGAGCGCATTGGACACAGGAGCGCAGTACATGATTACAACCGATGTATCGTGTATGATGCACATACAAGGCTATATCAATGAAAATAACCTACCCATAAAGACCATGCATATAGCTGATGTGCTGGCATCTGGGTGGTAATTGAAAGTAAGAACTCAAAGGTCAAAATTCCCAAAAATAAGAATCAAATAAGTAAATGGCTGCAGAATTAAATCAATATAATGAGGATAGTATCCGGTCCCTGGACTGGAGAGAACATATACGCCTGCGTCCCGGTATGTATATCGGTAAACTGGGAGATGGCAGCAGCGTGGATGACGGTATCTATGTACTGGTGAAGGAGGTAATGGATAACTGCATAGATGAGTACACCATGGGCTTTGGTAAGCGTGTGGAACTGACCATAGCCGAAGGGGGGGTGACCGTGCGTGACTTTGGTCGCGGGATACCGTTAGGGAAGGTTGTGGATGTAGTAAGTAAAATAAATACCGGAGCCAAGTATGACAGTAAAGCATTTCAGAAATCTGTGGGGTTGAACGGTGTGGGTACAAAGGCAGTGAATGCATTAAGTACCAATTTTAAAGTTACGGCCTTATGAAGACCGCAGAATTTGAAAGAGGCATACTGATAAAAGAACATAAAGAGGCTGCAACTACTGAACCCAATGGTACATTGGTAGTATTCAGGCCTGACGATACTGTATTCCGCCATTACCACTTCCTGCATGAGTACCTGGAAAACCAGGTATGGAACTACTGCTTTCTGAATGCAGGCCTGCAAATACATTTCAATGGAAGGAATTTCATATCGAAGAACGGACTACTGGACCTGCTGATGCGCAGGACAAATCCGGATACGCTACGCTACCCTATTATTCACCTGAAAGGCAATGACATA
>CAYZKL010000124.1:6824-7393 GCA_964478855.1 uncultured Flavipsychrobacter sp. | reverse complement strand
GAGTGATGGGGTACCTGCACCACTGATAAAGGGAGGTAAGCGGGCATTTGAAACAGCGTTAGGTGACAACAGGCTGGAGTTATATATAAATGAAAAGAGTGCATATCCTTATGTTGAGGGGATGGGATTGTAAATTTGCAGGATGTTCTACTTAGTAGCTACTATTTTACTGAATGTACTTATTTCAGTAGTCTTAAAAATATTTCCACGGTATAAGATCGATACCCTGCAGGCCATAGTGATCAACTATTGTGTATGTGTGGTTACGGGTATGCTGTTTACCGGTAAGATGCCATTTACCGCAGGTATAGTACATGCTGCATGGTTCCCGTGGGCTTTACTGATGGGGCTTGGGTTTATCTGCATCTTCAACCTGCTGGCCTATAGTACCAGGGTAGATGGAATTACCACAACTATTATTGCCAATAAACTATCGCTGGTGATACCGGTGGTGTTCTCGCTGATCATATATAAGGAGCACGCAGGGGTGATGAAGATCATAGGGGTGCTACTGGCTTTCCCGGCGGTCTACCTGACGGCCCATGTGCGGGGAGATGACAATAAACCGC
>CAYZKL010000124.1:5616-6814 GCA_964478855.1 uncultured Flavipsychrobacter sp. | reverse complement strand
CATAGGTGGGGGGATGCTGGATACGCTGATGAATTATATCCAGATGAATTTTCTGAGCGACCCTACTGATCAAGCAGTGTTCACTATATTTTGTTTTGCTACTGCTGGAAGCATTGGCATATTACTTATTGGCGGTAAAGCAATATTTAAAAAGAAGAAGATAGCGCTGAAAAACATCATAGCTGGGATATGCCTGGGGATACCTAACTATTTTTCCATTTACTACTTTATCAGAGCGCTGAATAGCGGGGTGCTGGAAAGCTCTGCAACTATACCCGTGCTGAATATAGGGATGCTGGCAGCATCAGTGCTGACCGCAATATTGTTATTCAGGGAGCATGTGAATATTTACAGGATATTAGGACTGGCCATGTCGATACTGGCGATATTATTTATAGCATTCGGAGACAGGTAATGGGAGATATCAATAAATACACAACGATAGCCGAAGCCGGGACGGGAGACTTCAGGGACAGGGGCAGTAAGTTCCTTGCCTACTCCTATGCTGTTGCTACACCTATTGAAGTAAAAGAACGTTTGCAGCACCTGAAGAAAGAACATCCCAAAGCCGTGCATCATTGCTATGCTTACCGGCTGGGTACGGATGGGACCCAATACAGGGCGAATGATGACGGAGAGCGATCAGGCAGTGCCGGTAAACCGATACTGGGGCAAATTGTCAGCCTGGGCCTTACCAATGTGCTGGTGGTGGTGGTGCGGTACTTTGGCGGTTCGCTGCTGGGGGTACCCGGGCTGATCAATGCCTACAAAACTGTGACCGCACAGGCGCTGGAAACCGTAGCCAAGACCGAAAGATGGATTGAGGATGTGTATGAGATCAATTTTGACTACCCGGCAATGGGAGAAGTGCTGTACCTGCTGAAACAAGCCGAAGCGACCATTTATAAACAAGATCTGCAACTTTTTTGCATAGTGACTGCCGGAATACCCCGGATGCACAGTAGCCAGTATGTACAGAAATTATCGGAAATTCGTGGAGTAACAGTAAAGGCAGTTCAATAATACAATTTGTTATCAAGCGATAAAAATACAAGTATCATCAAAACCGAGGCATTACGCCTGGGGTTCAACTCATGCGGTATAGCAAAGGCTGTGCAACTGGAGGACGATGCTGTGCGGCTGGAGCAATGGCTGAATAAAGGACATAATAGCGGGATGCAGTATATGGAGCGTTATT
>CAYZKL010000124.1:2223-5606 GCA_964478855.1 uncultured Flavipsychrobacter sp. | reverse complement strand
CGATCCGAGAAAGCTGGTGCCGGGGGCAAAGTCGGTGATCACTTTGCAGTTAAATTATTTTCCGGACCAGGTGCAGCAAGCAAATGCACGTAAGATAGCCAAGTATGCATACGGTACTGACTACCATTATGTGATAAGAGATAAGTTGAACCAGTTGCTTACATTTATAAATGCCAATATAGGTGAGGTAAATGGCCGGGGGTTTGTGGATAGTGCGCCGGTGCTGGAGCGCAGCTGGGCCGTGCGCAGCGGCCTGGGCTGGGTAGGTAAGAACGGCAATGTGCTGACGAAAAATGCCGGATCGTTCTTTTTTATTGCCACACTTATTACAGATCTTGACCTTATAGCAGATGCGCCATTCATTACAGACCATTGCGGAACCTGTACCCGGTGTATAGATGCTTGCCCAACGGATGCAATAGTATCGCCGACGGAAATAGATGCAGGCAAGTGTATCTCTTACCTGACCATAGAACTGAAGGATGCAATGATACCGGATGAATTTCATAATAAAATGGAGGGGTGGAGGTTTGGTTGTGATATATGCCAGGATGTTTGCCCGTGGAATCGGTTCTCCAAACCAAATTCGGAGCCACATTTTACGCCGATACCGGAGGTGCTTAATCTATCGCTACGGGAATGGGAGGAGTTGGGAGAGGATGCCTTTAAACGCATATTCAAAAGCTCACCTATAAGCAGGCCAAAGTGGAGCGGAATAGTCAGAAATATAAAGGCCATTAAAGTATAAAACGGCTCCTGAATGCCGTATTAGCAGATTTTTATATTAATGAGCCATTAAGCAATTCCAATTATCTTTGCGGCTATGCCAGTCATATCACACCGTGGCGCATTAATGCCACCTTCGCCTATACGTAAATTGGTTCCATTTGCTGATGCAGCAAAGAAAAGAGGAACAAAAGTTTATCACCTCAACATCGGCCAGCCCGATATTGAAACGCCGCAATCTATACTTGATGCAGTGCGCCATACTGATATGAAGGTACTGGAGTACAGCCCGAGTGCAGGTTTTGAAAGCTATCGTAAAAAGCTTGTGGAATACTACAAGCGTAATAATATAGATGTAACCTCTGGGCAGATCATAGTAACGACAGGAGGCTCTGAAGCCATCATGTTTGCAATAATGAGCTGCCTGGACCCGGGAGATGAGATCATCATACCTGAGCCATTTTACGCCAACTATAATGGTTTTTCTACCAGCTCGGGCGTGAAGGTGGTGCCAATACCATCGGGTATAGAGGATGGCTTTGCACTGCCATCGATAGAGAGCTTTGAGAAAGCGGTAACTACCCGCACCAAGGCGATCATGATCTGCAATCCTAATAATCCGACAGGATACTTGTACAGCGCTGAAGAACTGAACGTACTAAAGGAGATATGCCTGAAACATGACCTGTTCCTGTTCAGTGACGAGGCGTACCGTGAATTTTGCTATGATGGTGCAAAACATATCTCTGCTTTGTCGCTCGACGGCCTTGAAGAACATGCAATAGTATTGGATACCATATCAAAGCGATACAGCGCATGTGGCGGACGTATAGGTGCCTTCGTTACCAAGAATCAATCGGTACTTGATGCTGCTATGAAATTTGCGCAGGCAAGGCTCAGCCCGCCATCATTTGCCCAGATACTGGGAGAGGCAGCTGTAGATCTGCCAGCTAACTATTTTGACGAAGTGCATGCAGAATATACTTCACGCAGGGATCTGCTGGTGAGCAGGCTGAAGGCAATGCAGGGCGTAAAGTGCCCACTGCCGGGCGGTGCGTTTTACGCAATGGCGCAACTACCCGTGGATGATAGTGAAAAATTCTGCCAGTGGTTATTGGAAGGTTTCTCGCATAACGGAGCCACTGTAATGATGGCACCTGCAGCAGGATTTTATGCTACACCGGGTAAGGGCAAGAATGAAGTGAGACTTGCATACGTACTGAATAAAGAAGATATAAATGCTGCGATGGACTGCCTAGAGGCCGCATTGAAAGCATACAAAGGGTAAGAAGATATCGATGCTGCAAAAGTTAGTCATTAAGAATTACGCAATTATAGACCACCTGGTGATAGAGCCGGACGGGCACCTGAATACTGTAACCGGCGAAACGGGTGCCGGTAAGAGTATCATATTGGGAGCCTTGTCGCTGATATTGGGTGAGCGGGCAGATACTTCTGTACTTATCAATAAAGAAGAGAAGTCTGTAGTGGAAGGCTATTTTGATGTAAGTGACAACGAGGCTTTTAAAACGGCACTGACTACTGCCGAACTGGATTACGAACCGCAATGCATCATACGCAGGGAAATAGCTACATCAGGTAAGTCGCGGGCTTTTGTCAATGATACACCTGTAACACTGGGAGTGCTTAATAAACTGACATCGTTGCTGGTGGACCTGCATCAACAGTTTGACCACCTGGCATTAGAGGATGATAGTTTCCAGATGACAGCTGTGGATGCCATAGGTGAGCATACGCCTGTGGCTGAAAGTTACAGGAGCCTGTACTACAAGTATAAATCGGTAAAACAGAAACTTGCCGACAGCAGGGAGAAGCAGGGTGCATGGCAAAAGGAAAGTGACTTTAAGCAGTACCTGCATGATGAACTGGTGCAGGCAGCATTTAAAGAAGATGAAATAGAGCAGGCAGATCAGCAATTAAAGCAGATGAGCCATGCCGAAAAAATAATAGGTGTATTGCAGTCGTCCAGGATGATGCTGGAAGAAGGTGAGGTGCCGTTAATCAATGAACTGAAGCGGATAAGCCAGCAATTACAGAGTGCAGCTGAAATAATGCCAGAGATCAAACAACTACAGGAGCGTATTTCATCTGTATGGGTGGAGTTGAAGGATGTATCGGGTGAACTGGAAGCTGAGAGCGGTAAAGTGATGCTGGACCCTGCAGTAATGGAGGAGTTGCAGCAAAGGATGGACCTGGGGTATAAGCTGCTGAAAAAACACGGAGCAAAAACGACAGCAGAACTGCTGGAATTGCAACATAAGCTGGAAGATGAAATGAAAGCCACCGTGGACCTGCATGATGCCATAGAAAAACTGGCGAAAGAAGAAGGTATATTATATAAGGAATTATCAGCCGCCGCCGCAGAACTGTCTGCAAAGCGTAAGAAAGTAACTGCTCCTTTTATTGCAAGGATGAACGAACTACTGCTGCTGGTAGGTATGCCGAACGCAAAGTTCGATGTACGGATGGAAGCAACAGAACCTACTGTGCACGGATGTGATAGCATCCAATTCATGCTGGATGCAAATAAGAGCGGGCAGTTCCAGCCATTGCAAAAAGCGGCATCGGGTGGGGAGATGAGCAGGATCATGCTGTGCATCAAATCAATGACCGCGCAGGCGTTGCACTTGCCTACA
>CAYZKL010000124.1:0-2213 GCA_964478855.1 uncultured Flavipsychrobacter sp. | reverse complement strand
GAAGTAGATGCAGGTATATCGGGTGAGGCAGCAAGGCAGGTAGGCCTGCTACTGCGCGAGTTATCACAATACCACCAGGTAATATGTATTACCCACCAACCGCAGGTAGCCGCACGTGGCTCAAGGCACTTTTATGTATATAAGGAGGCAGATAAGAATGAGCGCCTGTCTACCAAGGTAAGGGTACTACAACAGGACGAGCGAGTGCTGGCGATAGCACGCATGATAGGTGGTGAACAACCTACCGAAGCCGCTATTAATAACGCCAGGGAACTAGTGAAGATATGATCATCACTAGTTCCTAAGCCTATATTAGTACACCACTAATTTACTCCTCATTACATGATTATTACCGGTAACTTCACAGATGTAGAATCCGGGAGGAAGGTTGGTGTTGATATTTGCGCTGCCTTTACTGTCGGTAATCTTATTTTCCTGCCAAACAGTCTTTCCGTCTGTGGTTATAATACGCACTGCAACTGCTTCATTTTTCAAGTCAATACCTTTACTGTTAATAGTAAATGAACCATTGCTGGGGTTAGGGGCTATATTTACTGTGCCATTAATAGTAAGCGTATTTATAGCGACAGGAGTAGTGCGATCAGCTTTTATACTCTTCCACATGCCACGACCATAAGTAGCCGCCCATATCTCGTTGGTATTGTAATTTATATTCAGATCAGTAACGTGAACAGATGGCATGTTTGTATTGAACAGTGCCCATGATGTCATTGTGGTGTCTTTATAGAATATTGCCGCATCTGTACCGAGATATTTTGTACCTGATGAAGAATCTATAACCATACAGTTTGCCGGAAGATCCGGGAGTGCGCTGCTTTCATTTGTCCATGAAGCGGGAGAAGCGTTATACCTGTAAACCTTACCATCGCCATAGCCGCTGATAGTAACCCAGAACCTTTTTTCGTTTTTAGGGTCAATGACGATATCAGAAATGAAGTTGGTAAATGGTACAGGAATAGTGTCCCAAGTAGCGCCAAAGTTAGTAGTATAGTTGATGACTGAGCGCCATACCGTATAATCTGTATAAACAGTATAGATGTAATTGGGATTGGCTTCAGACACCTTCATGAAGTTGATATTGTAATTGCTATTGAATACAGGAGAGATAGCTGCCCAATTGGCGCCGTTATCAATAGATAAGAAAACATTCTTGTACCCCAGAAGAATTGTTGTGTTGTCTGCAGGGTGCAGGCAGTATGGTGTGATCCATGCGCCTGAGCTATTCAATACATCCGTAATGCTATGATAGTTGATACCGCCGTCGCTGGTCATATCGATGCTCCCGTTCTGATAGGCACAATAATAAGTAAACTCAGGATCTGCGTAATTGATAAGCGGCTGCATGCCATCGCCACCCCTGAGATCAGTAGCTACGCCACCGTCGATCTTTTTAGTGCCGTTATCCTGAGCACCGCCGAGACAATAGGAAACCCTGTTATCAACGGCATTCCTATAAAACTGGGTGATGTATATGCCATTGGATATATCTTTCCATCCACCTGTTACCGGACCGTAGTTTTTGTAGATACCACCGTCGCAGGTTTCGTAAAGTGTGCCGGAAAGAGGGTTGTAAGCAAGGTAGTGTTTATCGGCATGTACAACAGCCACCCCAGGGAGTCCGTTCCACCAGACATTCGCGATCTGCCAGGATAAACCACCATCAGCAGAGTAATAAGTGTTTATACCACCTACAGTAACTTTCAGAGGGTCTGTTGGATCAATTGCGATACACAGGTCGTACCAGCCCTGGCCTCCACATGAAGCAGTAGGCAGTCCGAGGTCATATCCTAATATCTCATTTTCACAGGCAGGGTTCTGCACAAAAAGCGGGATAAAAGTAGCTCCGCTGTTATAAGAGCCATATACACCCATCAGGCCAGACGAATTATCTGATGCTATTGCTTTTACAATAGTTGGGTCTGCCGGAGAAACTGCGAGCGCAATACGTTGCGCATCGGTGAATGTTGTAACAGTTGTCCATGTAGTACCGCCATTTATGGAGCGTGCTATCTGTGCAGACGATCCGAATGAACCGTACTTGGAAGCATACACTACATTAGTATCATTAGGTTTGTATAGTATCTGTTTGTAATCGCCGGAAGGGTCAACGTTTGTCCATGTGGCACCGGAATTATAGCTTTTGAACATGCCGGCGTCTGATGCCAGTATCAATGAGTTAGTGTCGAGCGGGG
>CAYZKL010000123.1:4769-7580 GCA_964478855.1 uncultured Flavipsychrobacter sp. | reverse complement strand
AGTATGCTTCTATAATCTGTAGTGCTTTTGCCTATCTTATATTTCTTGGCGAGTGCTGTGCCTGTTACTCCGGCTGCACTCGCTATTGAATATAGTGGCGCCTGGATTTCTCCAAGTATTGGCAACATGGTCATGCTGGTGAAGTTGCCGGCACCAATAATGCCTATCCCGCCTTTGCCTGCAGCAAACTGTCCGCTGGTCACGCTCACAGTAGCATCCGCATTACTGTTTTCAGGGTATTCCAGTATCGATGCTATCGATCCGCCCTGGTTCATATCGCCATATATGCGGTTGTAGTCCTGTAGTGGCACTCTTTCAGTTATCAGGTCTGCAACACGCAGCCTCCCTGTAGCTATAGTTTGCAGTATCGCCCGGAAGTTGCGTTGTTCTGTCCACCGCACATAGGGCAGGGGATAGTCATTCCCGCCTTTTTCATAACTATCATCATAGCGCCCGGGGCCGTAGGAGCAGGATACCTGGAAGGTCAGTTCCTTCTCATAGAAGTCTGCACGGCTTATGTTCAGCCCTATTACTCCTACCAGTATTATACGCCCTCGCTTTCTGCTCATCTTAGCAGCCTGTGCTATTATTTCATCTGTCTTTGCCGAAGCTGTTATGATCACACCATCAGCACCCACGCCATCCGTCAGTGCTGTGATTTGTTGCACCACATCGCCCTCATTCGGGTTTATGGCTATGATGCCCTTTTTGCCGGCCAATATTGTTTTATTACTATCCGGGTCTATGCCTATTACCCTGCATCCATTGGCTACCAATAGTTCCGCAGTTATCAGGCCTATCAGCCCCAACCCCACTATTACTATGGTTTCACCCAGTTGCGGGTTGCATAGTCTTATTCCCTGCAGTCCTATAGCTCCTATTACGGTAAAGGCTGCTTCTTCATCACTTACATTATCAGGTATACTTGCACACAGGTTCTTAGGTACACACACATATTCAGCATGTCCTCCGTTTGATACCACCCTGTCACCTACTTTATATTCGCTTACGCCTTCACCTACCGCTATTACCCTTCCTGCATTGCAGTAGCCCAGAGGCAGTGGTTGCCCCAGTTTGTTGAATACAGCCTGCATTGTTGGTTTCAGTCCGTCGGTCTTTATCTTACCTATTACCTGTTTCACTCTGTCCGGTTGCTGCATAGCTTTCTGCAGCATGTTCGCCCTTCCAAACTCTACCAGCATACGCTCAGTGCCTATTGATACCAGGCTGCGGCTCGTTTTTATCAGTACACAGCCCCGCTTTACTATCGGTGCCGGTACATCTTCCAGTATAGTTTCCCCCGTCTTAAAAGACTGAATGATTTGTTTCAATGTATAATGGGTTAAAATAAAACAGGATGAAACTTTTTCATTCATCCCTTATTAACATCCAAAGATAATTATTATCTGTGGGTTTACTATAACATAACTGTTATCATGGATTTACTGAATAAGTTCGAATAATGATAATTTATGTATAATAGCACGCGGCTTAATACAGTGGCCCAAGCTTATATTCCAACCTGTACACCATATCCACCAGGTATGTATCGTCAAAGATATAAAAGTAGTAGTCCGGCAATTGTGTATGAAAGCTATCCTTATTCACAAATATGCTGATATCAAAATAATGATAGTGTTCATTTATAAACGAGGTTGTTAACCGCTCTGACTGTATTATTGGTCTGTGCCTGAAGTAGTAGCGAAATACATCAAACACGCTTTTTATATCGCTTCTGCCGGTATAGTTATCTATTTTCTGCACATGATTGTCGCCGTCCTTCTGCCATAGCACAAAAACGGTATATTCTATCCCTTCTACACAGCCTGTACAGCCTTTTTTATATATCATTACTGTATCTATCGCATGGGTATTCAGCGAGTCTTTTATATGTACTGACTCAAGGTCTATTTCCTCATTGGTCATTACCTGTGCATTGCAATTGGTGCTGAAGAATAGGCATGTCAATACAGCAAGAAAACAAGTAAAACGTAAGTGTATCCGAGATTTTTTTACGGTTTGCTGCATCGCTGCACTTATTATTTGGTTGCGGTCTTTTTGCGTTTCACGGTTGTATCGGGGACTATGTTTTGCAGGTAGAACTGTACTCCGGGTTTTATACGAGATGAAGCTATTCGTAGTATGGCAACAGGCAGGTCGTCATGCTGTAGCACCTTTCCGTCAGTGTACACCACATGGGCTATCCCTTTTGCTGATACAGAAGCCACATTCATCACCACTGCATCATCCGAATTAAGCGAAACAATATCCCCAGCCTTTATTTGCTCACCCATAGGTATCTGATTGAACTTATTTAACTACAATATACTCACTTTTAGGTTTCATCGATAACTTTTAACTAACCAAAAGGTCGATCAGTTTCATAACCTCATTTTTTACTACAAGTACCGGCATTGGCAGATCTTGTGTCAAAGCCTTTTCTACTGCATCTGCAATAGATACTTTGTTATAAGGTGAGAATACAATGCTCGGCTTTACCACATCATATACATAAGGCAGGTCTGATGCAAGTATTTTCATCCCGCAATCTGCCGCCTCTATCAGCGGCAACCCGAAACTTTCAGTAACCGACGGAAAGATCAGGTAAGGGCAATTCATGTATAGGTCTTTGGGATCTACATATACATGGTTCTCTATCCTGGCTCCCCGGCTGTTCAGATCATCTATGCGTACTATAAGTTCGGGTGCGGTGTCGGCTATGGTTACATGCAGCTTCGGTTTTAGCCCACGCTTTAGTAACAGGTCCCACGTATCCAGTAGGGTAGAGTGGTTCTTTTGTGGCGATGGATT
>CAYZKL010000123.1:4162-4759 GCA_964478855.1 uncultured Flavipsychrobacter sp. | reverse complement strand
CTGTTTGTGTAAGTAAATTTTATCGACTAAATAGATAAAAACAAATTCATCCTTCACTCGGTCTTCAAATGCAGGTGCAGGAATTTTGTATTTCCTATCGTCATAAAATGGGATAGTCAGGCAATGTTCTGCGTCAGTTAGTTCTGCATCCAGCAGCGCCTCGGTCATGTGCTGTGTCTGCACTATGTAATAGTTCGTGTTATCACTGTATCGCTTTACCAGCAGGTACTTCAGGAAGTCTCTGAAATATCTTCTCTGAAATTTTTTGCCCGGGGCCTCTGTTATTTTCTGATTGTGAAAGTAGGTATATACAGGTTCCTGCATTTTTACAGGTGGGGGAGTATTGGCAAAACAAAATACCTTGCTGTAACTACCTCTGTTTTGTTTGTAAAATTTAATTCTGTCCCCAAGCTTATTCGGCACCACGGCGTAATTGCCGATGAGGATTTCGGGTCTTTCAAACCTAGGATCCAGCAGGAAAAAGAACTGATCCTTTTGAGCATGGTTCATTATCGTTTCAATAAGGTATTGCAGGAGCACAGCCCCACCGCCTTTGTTAATGAATAATGCGTCTATCAGTATCATAGTTTATTTTAC
>CAYZKL010000123.1:404-4061 GCA_964478855.1 uncultured Flavipsychrobacter sp. | reverse complement strand
TGCATATGGCTTTCAGGCCATTCATCAGGCCTTCACTTATTATCACTCCCCATCCGTCTTTGCCTGTGCTTGGCAGTACTACCCAGTCATACTTGTGGTATTGTTTTACTAGCTCGTCGTAGGGTACAAATGGTTGCATCCTTACCTTGTTTTGGAGGCCCTTATTTGCTATTAGCGCTTTTAGTTGAGGTTCTTCAGGGCCTGTGCCATAGATATCCAGTGCGTATTCTGTTCGGCCTGTTTTCGCAAGTTCATACACAAACCGGTATATTCCTTTTCGCTCATCTATCCGTCCTGCGTATATGATGCGTTGCAGGTCATTATCAGCGGTAGTTCGTGCTATTGTTATTATATCTATAAAGTATGCCCACGAAAAAAGCCTTTGCTCGCTGTATCCAAGGTTTTTGTATTGCTGTACACCTTGCCGTCCTATTGCTAATACAAACTGTATATGCTTAAAGTATTTAAGTTTATACCACAGGTATTTGCCCGTGCGCAACAGCCCTTTGTATCCTGCCGCATCATAGGGCTCGGTCATTATGCCAAGCCGGCATTTCTGTGCTATACAGGCGTCAAGAGCCACAGTCATAATGTGGCCTATTCTTATTCCGCCCATCACATGTATGGCCTCTTTGTATTTCGATACGAGCCCTTTTGCCTCTGCAGTTGTAGGTGATACTATAATTGTGATGCCTTTTATTTCAGGTACTTCCCAGCCCATTGTTTTCCGGTAGTGCGTTATATCATGCGACGCCACCAATATCACTTTATCCACACCCTCCTGCCGGCACAGTGCCTCCAGGAAAGCTTTTTGGTGAATACTGATGATATTTTGCCAAAAAACGAATGTCATGCTTGTTTATTTTTCAGGTGTAGTTCCTCGTACACCGCAAGGTACTGCGCTGCTATCGTTTCGTAGTTATATTTTGCTGCATTAGTATAGCCCCTGGCTACCACTTCGTCATATAGTTCCCTGTTCTTCAAAGATAGTATCGCTGTTCTTATAGCATCAGGGTCATTGGGGGCCACAAGAATAGCAGAACCCATACCTACTTCCTTCATGGCGCCGGTATTACTGGTAATTACGGGCCTGCCTACAGCCTGCGCCTCAATTATCGGCATACCAAAGCCTTCGTAATGTGATGCCATGAACAGTACATCACATGTCACGTAGCGCTCATATACCTGTTCTTCGGTCAGTTTGTTATATATGGTATGGGCAATGTTGTATTCCTTCATTTGCTGCAGCTCATCATTGGCAGGCCATCCTACTATATCCAGGTGCAGATCTGTGCCTTTTGCAGCGGCGATCAGGTTATCCAGGTTCTTATGTTTTCCTGTTCCCATCATTAGTACCCGCATAGGTTCGTTCAACTGGCCTTTAGGGCTACTTTTAAATACTGCTTTTACCGGGTTGGGTATCACACGTATTCGCTCTGCCGGGAAATTGAAATGTTGTATCAGCTTCTGTTTGGTGAATTCTGATACTACCGTCACTATATCCACGCATTTCAGCGGCAGGGTAAACCAAAATAGGCGGTACACCATTTTTTTCAACCGGGAGTGTATCGGATTTTCATAGTAGCCCAGGTCGTGTACGGTCAGTATGTTCTTTTTGCCGGCCAGCCCTATTGCCAGGAAATTCACATCGCCGGTTATGTGATTTATCTCTCCCGCAAATTTTCTCGCCCTGATAGTATCCTGTAGTCGTGATAAAGATTGGCTGCAATAAAACTCGCGGATATCAACTTTGTCCTTCAGGCTGCCACTTACCGACTTAAAGATACCTTCTATAGATACCCCGGTATTCCTTGGTTCACGGTAGAAGTAGGTGAGTGACAGCATATTGAATTCAAATAGGGCATGAAAGTATTACTTTTCCCACTTTCCGGCCTGAATTTGCAGAAAAAATATGTTTAATATATTAGCTTGTTCTGTATAATTGGGAACTATCAACGGTTATATTTACTCCCGGAAATAATGCTGTTTATTAACCCAACCAAAATAATATTTGCGAATGTCTTGTATAGAAGGAATATTTGCCTTAATTTGCTCTGAAATTATTTTGTTGTTTTTTGTAAAAGACTAAAAGATGAAGAAACTAATACTTGGAATTGGTGTTACTTTGGCTATGACGGGGTCTGTTTTGGCGCAGGATGTACACTTTAGTCAGTATTTCACATCACCTCTTACCCTCAATCCTGCTATGACCGGTCTGGTTGCAGAGGATCTCAGGTTTGCAGGCAACTACCGTACCCAATGGTCGTCTGTTACCAGCACTCCTTATACTACCGCAACTGTTTCTTACGATATGGCAGTACTTAAAGGCAAATTGCCTGAAGGTGATGCTTTAGGTATAGGTCTTATGGGGCTGTATGACAAAGCAGGCTCGGGCGGGCTGACAAATACTACTTTCGGTCTTTCTTTGGCTTATCACAAGGCTTTTGGCCGTGACAGGCAGCAGCACATATCTTTTGGTATGCAGGGTGTCCTGGTGCAAAAAACACTTGATTTCCAGAAACTCACATTCGAGGATATGTACAATACCCAGAATGGTTCTCTCGCATTCCCTACTGCGGAAAAATTCAACAACGTTAATCTGTCTTATCCTGACTTCAATGCCGGCCTTATGTATTCCGGTAAGGTTTCAGACCACGTTACTGCATACATTGGCTACTCTTACTACCACCTTACTCAGCCGGTGGAAAGCTTCCTTAACGATAATTTCCAGATACATAACCGCCAGAGCGGTTACCTGGGTGGTGCTTTTGATATGAACGAGAATACCGTTCTTTATGCAAGCGCTTTATACCAGAGCCAGGCATCAGCAACCGAAGTTGTTTTAGGTACGGCGGTTGGTTTTATCCTTAACCCTGGCCACGATGGTGAATATCAGAAAAATACGATCTTCTATCTGGGTGGTTGGTATCGTTACGGCGATGCTGTTATCCCATACATGAGCATCGAATGGTCTAAAATGCGCCTTGGTGTTAGCTATGATGTGAATATGTCCAGCTTTACTCCTGCAACAGGTGGTTTAGGTGGCTACGAGATATCACTGATCTATTTCGGTCGTATCAACAAGCACGAAAGGAATCCTCAGTACAACTGGTCTTGCCCTAAGTTGTATTAATAGGTACACACTTCAATATATTTTAAAACCGGCTCTTGTAGCCGGTTTTTTTATTTATAATATTTAACTCACTTACATTTCACGCTTACCCCTTACCCCTCTAAAGCCCCTTGCCTTTACTCACCCATGGGCTTCCTTTTATATAGAAACGGTAAGGTAAGTACGCGTCATCCTGTGCATATCCTACACCAACTCGTGTGGCCGCTATTATATCCTTTTTGGCCACCTTTATGCCATCCTCTATATACATCTGCGCTCCTGCCAATGATAGCCCCGTATGACGGGTATGTATGCCCAGAGCCATGCTCATAGCTCCCGGACCCGATGTTAGTGCTGGTTTTACCTGCTCCATCCGCCGCCTTTCCAGCATCACAGGTATTCCTTCTGTGGGTTCTATTGCCCGTATCAGCACGGCATGTGGCGTGTCCTGTGTATTGGTTACTACATTGAACAGGTGATGGATCCCATAACAGAGGTACACATAGGCAGTTCCGCCCTGCATATACATTACTTCGGTACGGTTG
>CAYZKL010000123.1:0-365 GCA_964478855.1 uncultured Flavipsychrobacter sp. | reverse complement strand
TCGTGCGCCGTATGCGTGCGAAGCCTTATCTGCAACTCCGGCATATGCTTCTGTTTCTGTAATTATGCCTGCCGTACGTATGCCGTCAAACTCGGTTACCAGTAATTTCCCCAGTAACTCCTTAGCTATCTGCACTACATCCGGCCTGGTGTAAAAAGATTCTGGTAACATCATAATAAGCTATCGACGTTTAAATATCTGGTATCTCAATACCTCTTTTGTCAGCACATAGTTTTGCTGCACATCAGTTGGTAATACTTCATCGGTTCTTGCGATATAATAATCAGTACCATTTGCGCACTTGTTCGCCTTGTATCCCTCTTTTATAGCAAAATGATACCAGTAAAAGGCCTCATCCGAAAACC
>CAYZKL010000122.1:0-7650 GCA_964478855.1 uncultured Flavipsychrobacter sp. | reverse complement strand
CGCCAAGGCCGGAAAGGTTGATACTACCCAACGCCCAGTCATGATAATAGGTAGATCCGCCGGTTGTTGATAATATGAAACCCGGAAGTGTTGAGGTCGCCACGTAATTGAACTGCGCACATGGGATAGGGGCGCCAGTTGCTGAGTCATATGCATTTACCTCGAAACGTGGCTGACCTGCCGGTGAATGTGAAGGATCTTCCAACACAATAGCATAGCGATATAATAAGCTATAATCAACAGTACCTACAGGAACTGAAATATAATAACGAGCCCTTTCTGCTTCTGCACCGATACTGGAATTACCCAACTGAAGTGTATAAGCACCTGCTCCGGGTGGCACTACAGGGAAAAGGCCATACGGGTCTAAGCCTGCACCGGTACGAAGAGTATGCCTGCCAACAACAGGTGCAGGGCCCGTAGGTGTAGTAATCGGACAACATGTGCCGGTATAATAATACCAAAATGCATAAGTACCCAACTCAAAATCGATATTGGGCGGGCAGCTTACTCCCTGAGCTTTGGTTTGGAAAGATAAACCACTCAGCAAAAGAGCGACTATAAGTACAAGTTTACGATTCATAAATATTTGATCTAAAATGTTATCAATAAGGTTTAACTTAAATTACTGTTACTGGCATATTCAATTAATACAGCAACTGAATAATAGTAGCAAGATATGCATTTTGTCGTTAAGGTTGAATGAAAAAATTCACATTAATTGTATAGTAATATAAATAGATGAATTGTTTATTGTCAAGTGTTTAATAAGTATAAAAGGATAGTAACTAGCAGTTAATTAAATATGAAAAACAAATATTCAAAAGCTAAGCTGTAATCAATCCATTCCTCCAACCAGTTGACCAAGCTTTTTGAGTGCCCTGTCCACTCCTGGTGTCCAGGACATTCCATAACTCAGTCTTAAACAATTCTGGTAACGAGGCTGTAATGAGAACATTGTACCGGGAGCTATACTGATCTTATGCAGCATCGCTTCGCGGTATAAAAGGTAGGTATCTATTTTTTTATCTAGCTCAAGCCAAAGGATAAAACCACCTTTAGGATTACTCATTTTTATATTAGAAGGAAAATACTCACCTATAGCTCTGGTAAACTGAAGACTATTTGAGTGTAAAGTCTGTCTCAATTTTCTTAAATGATGTTCATACCTCCCTGTTGCAAGAAAATTGGCAATAGCTGCCTGCTGTGCAGTGGCGCTGGTGATGCTATGGTATAACTTCAATCTTTGAACTTTGTTAATATACTTACCCGGGGCAACCCACCCTACCCTATAACCAGGAGCGAGTGTTTTAGAAATTGAACTACACCATAATACGTTCCCTTCTTCATCATAGCTCTTGCACGAGCGAGGACGGGTTTTACCGAAATAAACATCTCCATACAAATCATCTTCTATCAACGGTATACCATGCCTGGACAATAGTTTCACTAAAGTTTCTTTTTGCTCATCCGGCATACAATAACCTAATGGATTACTGAAATTAGTAACAAAAAAACAGGCTTTCACATTATGTGTTTTCAATGCTTTCTTTACATCGACCGGATCTACTCCGGTATCAGGATCTGTTGGCAATTCCAACACTTTCAAACCAATACTTTGTGCAAAACGAAGCATACCAAAATATACGGGACTCTCGACAGCTATGGTATCTCCGGGCTTTGTTATAGCCATTAGGCAATATGCTATCGCATTCATACAACCGGAAGTAGTTATCAGATCGTCAGCATGCAGGCTACCACCCCATTGCATAGACCATTGCGCCACCTGCCTTCTAAGCAGGTCATTACCTTTTACATGCTCATAAGCAGTCCCATTCGATGGCAGATCTCTCAGTGCCTGCATCATAGATTTATTAAGCATTGCCAAAGGCAGTATCTCAGGTGCCGGTACGCTCAGAGAAAAAGGAATGATACCCGGCATTGAAAAATTGTCATAAACCTCGCCAATTATTGCCTCTACATTTTTGGCCTTAACTGTTTGTAAGGGATTGCTCTTTTCTATTTTATGCGGAAAACGTGAAGGATTAAAACGAACATAATAACCCGACTGAGGTCGCGACTCAATTAATCCCTTTCCCTCAAGGTGGTAATAAGACTGTAATATAGTACTGACGCTCAATGCATGCTGCTTGCTAAGCATGCGTACTGAAGGGAGTTTGTCCCCGATCTTCAGCACCTGGTCCATGATCTGTTGTTCTATAAGTTCTGCGATATGCAGGTACAAATGTTCCTTTTTGCCTTTGCGGATCGTTTTCATAAATAAAACTGTTATGGTCAAAATTATGAAAATTGTATCTGTTTTGTTTTAAAAATTTATTTCAATTTTGTATCGCAATTATGACAAAGCGAACCAAAGCCTATTTAGCACTTCTGTTTATCTGTATAGTATGGGGTACTACATACCTTGCCATCAGAATTGGTGTAATGCATTACCCGGCGTTCCTGTTTGCGGGAGTAAGACAAACAATCGCAGGTGTATTGCTGATGCTTGCTGCATTCTGGTTCAACAAGAACAAAGACTTCTCCCGAAAAAATATATTGCGCCAGATGCTGGTAGGTTTCCTTATGCTGACTGTAGGAAATGGAGGCGTGACCTGGGGCGAAAAATATATACCTAGCGGCATATCGGCACTTATCTGCAGCATGATGCCAATATTTGCGGTATTATTAAATTTGCTTTCCTCTAAAAAGGACAGGTTCAATTTACTGATTGGATCCGGCTTACTACTTGGCACATTCGGAGTGGCCCTGATATTCCGGCACAACCTGGAAGAAGTTACCATCAATAAAAAAGATAGTACACCCGTAAACCCCTTCCTGAATTCGGGTATGCAACTGCTGTTTGGTGGAATATTTATGTTGCTGCTGAGCCCTGTTATCGATGACTATACCGGCCTGCAATTATGGAATACTGATGGCATTATTTCGCTGGTTTACCTTATTATTTTCGGCTCCGTTTTTGCCTATGCAGCCTATATGTATGCGCTCAGCGAACTGCCTGTAGGACTGGCTACAATATATGCATATATCAATCCGTTAATAGCAGTTATAGCCGGATACCTCTTCCTGAGCGAAGAATTGAACATCTATATAGTACTTGCATTCATAACAATTGTGGTCAGCGTTTACCTGGTAAATATGGGGTATCGTAAGCAGCATAAAGCAGATGAAAAATTAAGATCAAAACAAGCAGAAGCGTTCCCTGAAAGTGCGCCAACTGAATTATAAAAATAAAAACTCAACCATATGGAACATACTATTTCAATCAACACACAGACAGAAAGACATGTAACAGATACTAAGACATTACCATTCGGCAAAATACCTACCGAACACATGTTCATTGCTGAATATAAAAATGGAGCATGGTCAAATGCTCAGATCACCCCATTTCATGATCTTACCATGAGCCCCCTGGCGCTATGCCTGCATTACGGCCAGACAGTATTTGAAGGCATGAAAGCATTTGCAATGGAAGGTGGCAAGGTCAATATTTTCCGTATAGACAAACACTACGAGCGGTTCACAAAATCGCTCCAGAGAATGTGTATGCCTCATGTACCTAAAAAATTGTTTACTGATGCCATAAAGCAGCTGGTTAAAACGGATGCTGATTGGGTACCACGTGACGCTGATGGAGCACTATACATACGTCCTTTCATGATAGCAACAGAAGAACGTATAGGCGTAAAAGTAGCTGAGGAATATCTGTTTATGATCGTGTGCAGCCCGGCATACCAATACTATACAAAACCATTGAGGGTAAAGGTAGAAACTGCATATGTACGCGCTGCTGCAGGTGGTACAGGAGTGGCTAAATGCGGAGGCAACTATGGCGGGGCATTCTACCCTACTCAGCAGGCAAGAGAAGCAGGCTTTGACCAGGTTTTATGGACCGACAGCGTTCATCATGAATTCATTGAAGAATCCGGAACCATGAATGCAATGTTCGTGATAGATAATGTACTCATAACACCAGCCCTGTCCGGCACTATACTGGATGGAGTTACACGCGACTCATTACTTGCTATTGCCGGGCAAATAGGCGTTACCGTTGTAGAACGGCAGATAAGTTATCATGAGTTGGTTCTTGCATTTGATGCCGGCAAAAAAATAGAAGCCTTTGGAGCCGGCACAGCAGCTGTTGTGGCACCTATTGAAGTCATTGCTATTGGCAATAAAGAATATAAATGCTACATAGCACCCGACGCACTGATGTTTCGCCTGCAAACAGAATTGCTGAATATAAGAAGAGGCCTATCTCCTGATACACATAATTGGAACACATTGGTATGACGAACCTTACTATAAAGCACAATGGCTATACCATAACTACAGACAAAAGTCTGATGGATGTGACTGCTATACATAAATGGCTATCAGAAGAGTCTTACTGGGTTAAGGATATAGCATTGCACAATGTAAAAAAATCATTCGATAACTCCTTCTGTATTGGGATACTTCTTGACAACGAACAGGTAGGTTATGGGAGACTAATTACGGATTACGCATCGTTTGCCTACATGGCTGATGTCTATGTCAAAGCCGAGCACAGAGGAAAAGGATTAGCCAAAATGATGATAAAAATCATGCTGTCGCAGGATTGGGTAATGGGATTGCGAGGGGTAATGCTCGGTACAAGAGATGCACATGAACTATACAGGCAATTCGGATTTACGGAGCTGCCCGATCCGGATCGGTTTATGAAATGGAGTAATCAGAACTCATAACTATTAAATTAACTTCGCAAAAAAAACCATATGCTTAACTACATAGAAAGTGCCGGACGTCAGTTTAAAATGTACAAACAACTGGGAGAAAAAGCTATGGCACAGCTTGACGATGCAGAACTGAACTGGCAGGCAAACGAGGACAGCAACAGTATAGCCGCCATTGTAAAACACCTCTGGGGAAATATGATGAGCCGCTGGACCGATTTCCTAACTACCGATGGAGAAAAACCATGGCGTGAACGTGATGCAGAGTTTGACAACCAGGTTCTGGACAGGGATGCACTTATGCAAAAGTGGAATGAAGGCTGGCAATGCCTGTTCAATGCCCTCGATAGTGTTACAGATAGCGACATGGATAAGATCATATATATCCGCAATGAGGGCCATACTATACTCGAAGCATTTAACCGACAGATCGCTCACTACTCATACCATGTGGGTCAGATAGTTTATGTCTCAAAATTACGTGTAAAACAAGACTGGCAGAGCCTCTCCATACCACGAAACAAATCAGCAGAGTATAACGCCGGAAAATTTTCCCAGGAAAAAACCAAAAAACATTTTACGGACGACTGGATAGACAAACAATAACTGCTACCTGATCATATCCAGGTCAAAATCCTCCATACTTCTGAGCTTTGCATCAGCAAGCGAGAAACGGGGATCATCAAAATGCAGATCATCCGGTATCACTATTACTTTCATTCTCGCAGCCTTTCCTGCTATCATGCCATTTACTGAGTCTTCAAGCACTACACATTCATTAGCTTTAGAACCTAGTGATGCTGCACAATGTATGAATACTGCAGGGTGTGGCTTTCCTAATTCTACAACATCTGCGGAGGTGATAACATCAAAATATTTAGTGAGGTCAAAATGATCTACCAAAGCATCGATCATATGTTTAGGTGACGACGAGGCCAGCCCGATTTTATATTTGTGCTTTTTCAACAACTGCAGCGTATGCTCTACCCCTTTCAGCACACTCCCATCATCCAGTATCTCATCCGCTACCTCTTTCGAAGTTTTTCCTTCCCACGGATAATGTATTGACCAGTGGTCGGTAACCTCATAAATTCGTAGTCCTGTAGTTTCTTTAAATCGTTTTGCGGTAATTGGTATGTTATGCTTCTGCGCTACACGCAACATACTCTCTCCCCATAGAGGCTCTGTATCTAGCAGCAGCCCGTCCATATCAAATAATACTGTGGTGATCATGATCTGTGCAAAGGTCAGAAATATAGACCGGATATGACTTCAGTTGTGTGCAAAAAAAAAGCCGACCTGAGAACAGGCCAGCCCCTATAAACCTTATGTAGTAAAATTAAGAAGTAATTTGAAAAATACAAACATTTTTCAAATATTTTTTAATGAAATGTCATATTCAGATTTCGGCAATTCAGGACTTTACGTATAGCAAAAAATGAATGTCACTCAATGCAATAGTGATATTTGGGGTGAATTTGTTGTGAAATGTAGGGTAAGTACGCCCTCTAATGCTATTTTTGCGCCAAATTAATATTTCTTATGAAGCGGAATGCTTTTTACAGCATGCTACTGGGTGCGTCTTTACTGACCATGAGCTCCAGTGAAGCCAGTGCTAAGATCACGTTTATCGAATACACGCTGCCAAATGGCCTGCATGTCATTCTTCAGGAAGACCATTCTACACCTATCGTTGCAGTTTCTGTGATGTACCACGTAGGGTCAAAAAACGAAGACCCGGAGCGCACGGGCTTTGCACACTTCTTTGAGCACCTCCTGTTTGAAGGCAGTGACAATATCAAACGTGGTGAATACATGAAATTCATACAGGCCGCAGGCGGACAGTTGAATGCCAATACTACTCAGGACCGTACTTTTTATTATGAAGTATTGCCATCTAATCAGTTGGAACTTGGCTTGTGGATGGAAGCAGAGCGTATGCTACATGCTAAAATAGACACCATAGGTGTTGAAACTCAGCGTAAAGTAGTAAAGGAAGAAAAGAAACAGAGCTACGACAACAGGCCATACGGACAGCTGATCAATGTGATCTATAAGAATGCATATACTAAGTATCCGTACCGCTGGACTCCGATAGGCAAAGAGCAATACATAGATATGGCAACACTGCAGGAGTTCATGAACTTCTACAAAACCTTCTATGTACCTAATAATGCCGTATTGGTAATTGCCGGTGATATTAACATTGAGCAGACCAAAACGCTTATCAGCAAATACTATGCGGATATACCAAAAGGAACAAAACCAATTCCGCGCCCTACAGAAGTGGAGCCTGCACAAACTGCCGAACGCCGTGTGAAGTTTTATGACAACGTTCAGCTACCGGCTGTGATCCTGGGCTATCACATACCTAAGCAGGGTACACAGGATTATTATGCAGTGCAGATGCTGACACAGCTATTGTCTCAAGGCAAGAGCTCACGCTTTGAAAAAGAGATAGTTGACAATCAGCAAAAAGCAGTGCAGACCGCATCTTTCGACCTCGGCAATGAAGAACCGGGTCTGGCTATAATGCTTGGCATAGCAAATATGGGCGTTGAAGCTGCAGACCTTGAAAAGGTTATGCTGGCTGAAATAGAGAAAGTGAAAAAAGTGGGTATTACTGACGATGAATATACTAAACTGCAGAACCAGGCAGAAAATGACTTTATCGAACAGAACCAGAAGGATCTGGGTGTGGCTACTAACCTTGCTACCTACTATACGTTCCAGGGGAATGCAGATCTGATCAATACAGAACTGGACCGCTATAAGAAAGTAACCAAGGAAGACATAAAGAGAGTTGAGAACAAATACCTGACAAAGGAAAACCGCCTGGTAGTATACTACCTGACTAAGAGCGAAGAGAACAAGGGTAAAGATGCACCTGCTGCAAAGGCAACCGATAAGG
>CAYZKL010000121.1:1104-7770 GCA_964478855.1 uncultured Flavipsychrobacter sp. | reverse complement strand
TACTCTCCTGCCATTACAGACTTTATATTGATGGTAGAGCATACCTCATATATGTGTTCTCACAGGACTTCACCGTCTTTGGCGGCAGCTTATCCGAAACACATGCGGAGAAGATCGTAAAAATAATGGACCTGGCGATACAGAATGGTGCACCATTAATAGGACTCAATGATAGTGGCGGAGCAAGGATACAGGAAGGCGTGGTATCACTGGGCGGATATGCAGATATATTTTACAGGAATGTGAAAGCATCGGGAGTGATACCTCAGCTATCAGCAATAATGGGTCCTTGTGCAGGTGGAGCAGTTTACTCTCCTGCCATTACAGACTTTATATTGATGGTAGAGCATACCTCATATATGTTTGTTACCGGTCCTAACGTAGTAAAGACAGTAACACATGAGCAGGTAACCAGCGAAGAACTTGGCGGAGCACATACACATGCTTCCAAATCAGGTGTCACGCATTTTGCATGTGCCAATGAGGTAGAATGTATAGAGTACCTGAAAAAGCTGCTCAGCTATATGCCGCAAAACTGCGAGGAAGATGCACCGGTATATGAATATGAGCCGGGCAACGAATCAAGGCCGCAATTGAACAGCATTATACCTGCCAATCCGAACCAACCTTATGATATCAAAGAAGTTATAGAAGAGGTCGTTGATACCGGTACCTTCCTGGAGGTACATAAGGAGTATGCGGAGAATATAGTTGTTGGCTTTGCACGCATAGCTGGCAGGAGCATCGGTATAGTAGCTAACCAGCCTGCATACCTTGCCGGAGTACTGGACATCAATTCAAGTAAAAAAGGTGCACGTTTTGTGCGGTTCTGTGATGCATTCAACATACCGCTGCTGGTGGTGGTGGATGTGCCCGGGTTTCTGCCCGGTACCGACCAGGAGTGGCATGGCATAATAACAAACGGTGCAAAACTGCTGTATGCGTTAAGTGAAGCTACTGTACCTAAAATAACCATGATCACCCGTAAGGCATACGGTGGTGCTTACGATGTGATGAACTCAAAACACATCGGTGCTGACCTGAATTACGCATGGCCTACAGCTGAGATCGCTGTAATGGGCGCAAAAGGCGCTGCAGAGATCATCTTCAAGAAAGAAATATCGGAAGCTGCCGACACTGAAGCAAAACTAAAGGAAAAAGAAGCAGAATACATCGAAAAATTCGCCAATCCATACGGCGCTGCTGCCAGGGGTTTTATAGACGAAGTAATACTGCCTGAAGAGACCAGGAGCAAACTGATACGTGGATATAAAATGCTGGAAAACAAAGTAGTATCAATGCCTAAACGCAAGCATGGCAATATACCACTCTGACCGGGTTACGATCAACTCAGCCTGCAAAGGCCAGGGAAATAATAACGAGGTATAAAAAAACGAGAACGAAGAAAGTTTTCATAGAATTAGGGTTTTATACAATTACATATAATTGTTATAAAGCAATTTCTATGCCATTTTTAACAAGTCTCTTGGTCTACATGAATGGCTTACCAAAGGCATTGATGTATTTTTGTACCGTGCAGTTCATCCGCAGAACCATTGACCTGATCTTATTTACCAGCATATACGCAGCCTGCTGTGCTATGGGCCTGTGTATGGCCACTGAGAAGCTGATCACCCTCCACAACCCACCTTTATTCAGCACACTTCATCTGTTGGTTTTTGGCAGTACGCTTTTTGTGTACAACGCACGGTATGCGGTAAGGTGGCTGCACAAAGGACAGGGGCAATACCATCCGCCTTATAAATGGTGGTACCTGGCTGCCTTCTGTGCAGGTGCTGTAATTACCACTATCAGCATGACCACGCTGCCCTTACCTGTTGTTCTGCTATCTGTAATAATGGGACTGCTGTCATTTGCGTATTCTCTCCCGCTGTTGCCGTTCGGAAATAAAAAGCGTTTGCGGGAATACGGTATCTTAAAATTACTGGTGCTTACCGGAGTTTGGACAGTTGCCACATCTGTGTTGCCAATAATGAATCTCGGTCAAAACCCTTTATCATATCCGTTTGAATTGTTGCTACGCTTCGCCTTTATATTCGCATTATGTATCCTGTTTGATATACGGGATATGCATACCGATATGGAACACAACATAAATACGCTTCCTCATAAAGTAGGAAAGGAACAAAGTTACCAGCTGATAAACGGTACATTGCTGGCGTTTCTTTTTTTGAGTCTTGGCCAGTTCGTATATCACCCGGTTACAAGCAGGCTGGTGGGGGCAATAGTTACCGCACTGGTAACAAAGCTGGTAGCTGACCATCTTAGAACACGAAATTCCAACAGGGCATACCTGGCACTGGGCGACGGGATGATGCTTTTATATTCCGGCTACATTCTCATATATTGAAAATGGCCCCAATGGGGCCATTTTCAATATATGAGTTAAGAACAATTATTGTTTAACAACAGATATTACTTTGCTGAAACCTTCTTTTTGCAGCACTACCTGGTAAAGACCCGCAGCCCAGTTTGCAGTAGATATGTTTGCAGACTGAATAGAAGCATTCAATTGTACAGTTTGTGTCAAATGACATTTACCAGAAAGATCAAATACCCTTACAGTGTACTCTCCGGCCTGTGCATTACCCGCCTGTAATGTAAGCATATTGCTAACTGGATTAGGGAATGCCTTAACATCAGTTAACTCAGTTGTGCTGGCAACGTTCAGTGACATACCATACCCAACGGTATCAGGCCTGATCGTGATAGCATTAGCTTTATTGTAAGCATCCAGGTTTGATGCAGAACCATCATCATTAACGGCATTTACACAACCATATATCTTTACCTTTTTAGCAAGGTTAGCAGGTGCTTTCCATGGCAAACCGGTAACCACATAAGTATCACCGGATACTCCGGTACCCAAGGTACTGTTGTGTTTTGCACTATGCTCTAGAACATGGATAGATGGACCAGTCAAAGTAGAATTACGCACATTTGTAGGTAAGCCGGTAGTCGCGAGTGTACCTGCATCGGCAGCAGTAATTGTACCTGCACCAACGCTATCAACGACAGCAACCTGGAAACCGAATTTAACCGAAGCAAATGGGAGACCTGTTCCTGTGATCCATGCAGAATCCGTAATATAATAAGTATGGTTCGGTATGTATTTCGTCACGTAATTACCTAAAGAATCTTTAAGGCTTACCTTAACATTTAGATTTGTGATCAATGCGTGGCATCCTGATTGAGCACATTACTTAGCCGGACTGGTAGCCCAACCACCATCAGCCGCTGAGCCAAAAGCACCGCCCGACGAACTACTTGACAATGTTACATAAGCAAAACCTGCAATCACAGGTACTAATAATAGACTTTTTTTCATAGTATAATTTTTAGCGTTGATGTATTATAAACAAAATGATGATAAGTAAATGTAGGTACTTTTAAAAAATAAAACAAAACTATGACAATCAATTTTTTGAAAAAATCATGAAAATGTATGCCCGATTAATCCACGGTTAAATGGAAACCAATCTTGTGCCCTTATCTTTGCGGTTTATGGGACATAAGAAGCTAATTAAATTCCAGGCTGTAGATACTTATAGTAATGTGCTGCAATACCCGGAAGACATGAAGGGTAACTGGAACAAATTTTTCAAGAACGATAACCCTATTACGCTGGAACTGGCCTGTGGCAAAGGGGAATATAGTGTGAACCTGGGTAGAGCTGATAAAGACAGGAATTTTATAGGTGTAGATATAAAGGGCAACAGGATATATACAGGTGCTAAAACAGCTATCAATGAAGGACTGACCAACGTTGGTTTCCTGCGGATACATATAGGGCAGATCACTAACTACTTTGCCAAAGATGAAGTGGAAGCTATCTGGATTATTTTTCCGGACCCTTTCCTGAGAAAAGGCAAAGCCAAAAACAGGCTCACTCACTCCCGGTTTCTGCATGCATACCAGCAGATACTAAAACACGGCGCAAAGATCAACCTGAAAACTGACTCCAGAGAACTATATGACTTTACCCTGGAGACCATAGAAGAGCAAGGCTGTATCATACACGAGAACATTGCGGACATCTACGGTAAAGGATTAGCTACCGGCCCATTGGCCATACAGACATTCTACGAAAAAATGCACCTGGCAGAAGGCCGGACCATTTATTTTATTTCTTTTTCATTGCCGGACAAGGAAATAGTAATGCCTGAGCGTTTTCAAAAAGACGAAGACGATGCTGACGGAGCCTAAGGATTATTATATATTACCCGATGGGCGGCTTGTGTTTACAACAACGTACCTGTCCGAAAGAGGCTTCTGCTGCGGTAACGGCTGCATGCATTGCCCCTACGATCATATAAATGTGCCCGAACCTAAACGTACAGAACTGCTACAAAAACGTGGTGATGAGCAAGGAACAAAAAAGTAAAGAAAGCATTTATGATGCTATATATGATGTGGTGAGATGCATACCCAGGGGGCGTGTAACCAGTTATGGTGCGGTGGCAGCAGCAATAGGTGCTGCATCTGGTGCAAGAGTGGTGGGCTATGCGATGAACCAGTGCGAGGGAATAAAACCAAAAGTGCCCGCCCACAGGGTAGTTAACAGGAAAGGGTTACTGACAGGCAAGCACCATTTTTCGCCACCTGAAAAGATGCAGCAACTGCTGGAAAAAGAAGGAATAAAAGTAAAAGATGATGAAGTAGTAGAGTTTGATCGGTTGTTCTGGGACCCAATGAAAGAATTAACGATCTGAGTCATTTGCTTTAAATAGTTTGGAATAGTTTTTGTTACAATAAATAAAACAGCGGTGATCACCGTAAAATATGCACCATAAGTCCGGTAAGAATTCCCTTTCAGTAATCCTGTTATTTAGTGTTTTGTTATTCAGTGCCTGCGGCCCCAGGGAAGGTAAAAAGCCTGCTCCAACCGGTTTTGCTGATGATAACTTCATTGACAAACTGCAAACAATACTAAAGCCAATAGATACCTCGAACAAAAAAAACATCCGCAGCATAAGCGAATATGTGCGCTATACCTACCAGATGGATGAATACCAGCCGGTTTGGGTGAAAGAAAACTACCGCCCTATAGCTGCCGCCGGAAAATTCATTACAGAACTGGAAGATGTAAAATGGGATGGCTTTGACCCTGAACACTATGAATTGAGCAAACTAAAGCTGCTGAAACAGAAATTAGATACCTCCAAAACCAACTCTGTAGCAGATGCCATCATATTTGACACCACCCTGACTCATAGCTACATAGCTGCCACAAGGGATCTGCTGTTGGGTACAATAAACCCGAAGCGTGTGGATTCTTTATGGTTCCATGTGAACGATTCTACATGGAATACGCCTCAGCTGCTTGTGAACTCAAAAGGCAATTATCCATCACTGGAAGATTTCAGGAGCCAGGTACCCACCTACAAACTGTTGAGGGATGAGTACAAACTGTATTACACACTTGCGGCAGACAGTTCATTCCTGTATGCATTGGATAAAGTACAGCATTTCAGGAAGTATGATAGCGGCGCTATGGATAACCTGAACATGGTGATACGGTCTGAAATACCTTGGCTGGAAACAACAGTGAATGACACAATGAGCGAACAGGTGCAACTGATAAGTACCTACCAGCGTTATAAAGGCCTGCAAATGACCGGCAAGCTGGACAGCAATACGCTTGCACACATTGCCACATCGCCCGACACCAAGCTGAAGAAAATAAGTGCCAACAAGGAGCGTGTCCGCTGGATGCAACAAAAATTCGGCGACTTGTACCTGGTAGTAGATATACCATTGATGGAACTGTTCCTGAGGAAAGATGGCGTAAACCTGATGCACATGCGTGTGGTGGTAGGTAAGCCCGAAAGGCAAACACCATCACTGTATGCAAACATGTCGAATGTAGTGGTAAATCCACCATGGGGAGTACCACCTACCATATTAAAGAATGACGTAGTACCCGGATTCCAGAAGAGTGGGAAAAGCTACCTTGCTAAAAAAGGGCTACAGGCATACGACCGTGAGGGCAAGCTGGTAAAAGCATCTACTCTTACCAACAAGAACTTTAAAAGATATACATACAAGCAGGCTCCCGGCGATGACAACTCATTGGGCTATGTAAAATTCAACCTGCCTAACCCGTGGGATATATATCTGCATGATACACCCCATCGTGAAGATTTTGGTAAACGCTTCCGTGCGCTTAGCTCTGGCTGCATACGTGTGCAGCGGCCACAGGAGATGGCTATATTTATCTTATCTGAGTTAGAGAAACGCTACTATACCCAAGGCAAACTGGACACCCTGATAAAAACACATAAAACAAGATGGGAAGTGCTGAAAAATAAGATACCTGTTCACATCACATACCTCACCGCATTTGAAGATACTACAGGTCAGCACCTGTTATTCACAAGAGATGTGTATCACAGGGACGATAAACTTATCGCTACACTTAACGGTAACTAAGCTAAGAATTACAGAAGATCCAACTTAAAACCAAGTTGCCAGTTGATACCCGGCATGGGCCGCTGAGCTACCACCTGGTATTGCTCATTCCAGATATTGTTGCATTGGCCGGTAAGCTGCAGTATATGTTTTTTTACAGGCAACCCGTACATCAACTGGATATTACCTGTTTGGTAAGGCGCCAGCCATGCCGACTCATCGGACACCGTGAAG
>CAYZKL010000121.1:0-1094 GCA_964478855.1 uncultured Flavipsychrobacter sp. | reverse complement strand
TTGAATCCTGCATTTAACCGACCATTGTATCGCGGCGTATATGGTATCTGCTTATCTATACTGCCGTCGCCGCGCATATAACTCTCTACTGTTGTAGCAATTACATAAGACGTATTCACACCAAGATGCAACCTCCACTTACCAACAGGTACTGTTAGTTTATTGTCTGTTTCTACCCCTTTACTGTGCACTTTAGCAATATTATGCGGCGTCCACGTAGCACCTCCAAGCCATATGATCCAGTCATTGATATCACGGGAGTATAGGGCAAGATCATGAGTAATTGAATATTGAGCGGTATGATGCTTTACAGCATAACCTATATCCCTGCTCCAACCTTGCTCCGGTTTCAGGCTGGTGTTGCCTCCCGGAAAGTAATACAACTCATTGAGCGTAGGTGTACGAAATGACTGCTGGATATTAGCACGCAGCATAAACCAGTTCAGCAATTGATAAGAAGCACTACCGCCCTTCAAAAAGATATTCCTTCCGTTAAATACTTCATTACGCAGGTTGATTGATACATCAAGCCTGTCATCAAATCTTTTCAGGTTGTAAGCGCCCGCCAGTGCTAGCTTGCGCTGCTGCTTCATACTTGTTGCAGTATTGAGCCATGCCAGCTGAACAGGTGAGAACAACAAGAACTGCATATGCCTTTTCAACTGCTTACGCCACCCTACTTCCTGAAAATACTGGAACACGGTATTATCTGTACTTAATAAATAGACTTCATCCCTGTATTGCAGATCATCCTTTATGAATGATGATTTTGCATACCACATATTTGCAGCTGAGGTCTTATGCCAGTCTGCCAATAACCTCAGTGAGCCATCTGCCTGTTTTTTCTTTGAAACAGACTCAAACAGAGCGGGAGGAATTTCTCTTTCGTAGCGTTGCCCCCATGCAGAGAGACTTATAACATTGCCGGCACTGATCTTATATGCCAGTTGCAGCATACCGGCAGCACTTTGCAGCCGCCCGTTATCCATATTCTTTCTGACACCTGCAAGATCAGCGTAGGCAAAATTATTAGTAGCAGTTTGTGTAAATACATTAGCAGCCACATACCATCGCCTGCCGGATATAGTTCGCTT
>CAYZKL010000120.1:1971-8489 GCA_964478855.1 uncultured Flavipsychrobacter sp. | reverse complement strand
GAAACAAGTGCCTTTTTAATACCCGATACTTCTTTTTCAGGCTTTATCTTTTCCATGCCTTTATACAGCAGGAAGGCCAGTGCTATGGAGAAGCCCACAGACGAATGATAAATAAGACGCTCACCCATGGTAGCTCCGATATCAAACACTATGTTACAGATCATCAGGAAGTGAAGCATGTAGAAGGCAATGGCAAAGCACAGGATAGCAGCAGTCTGTTTCCCACGGTCATTGTTCATTTGCATTCCCGCTATATTCACATTAGGGTCCTTAGTGTTGAATACCTTGAAAAAATACAGGCCCAGGCCAATAATGCCCAGGTGTATAGCCAGAGACACCCATACCATGATGTTAGAAAAATCTACGTACGGTATAGTATTATAAGAATAGTCCGCCGACAACGGGTGCGGGAATATGAGCAACTTCAGATAATTGAGACAGGTAGATATTTCTGTGGCAAGCTTTTCGGTTGGAGAGGCTAACGCATAAGGATTGTTCAGTATCTCGCTACTGGCACCCTCTACCACATCATTTACTATCGAAAGCCTTATGATCACATACAAAATCGTAACCCCAACGTATGGTATAGTGGCCACTATGCTCTCGCCGATGGTCTTTTTGCCAAAGAACACAAATGAAAGTGGCAGTAACAACATCAGGCTTATCGCATACTCCTTAGACAGGAAGGCCAGGAAGTAACATACCATACCCCAGATCAGCATTTTGGTATTCTTGCTTTCCAGGTAGCGGAATGCGTAGATGAAGGTTAGGCAGATGAATAGCAGCGACATGATCTCATCGCGGCTTTTTACATTGGCCACCACCTCGGTATGTATGGGGTGGATGGTAAAGATAACAGCGGCAAGCAGTGCCATTATCGGGTTGCTCCGGAATACTATATAACGGAGGAAGTAGAGGAATACGATCATGGATGCCACAAACCACAGCACACTGATAAAGTGCCTGATGTGCATTTCTTTTGCCTGCTTTATCTTCTGAGGGTCTTGTTCGCCCAGAGCTACAGCATGGTTCAGGAAAGTGTCCATCGCCTCCTTACGCACCGGTCCGAAGAACTGTTGCTCTATGGCAAATGTAACAATAGATAATGGCCTGTAACGACCACCCGATAATTGGTTAGCTGAATTGAACTGTTTGTAATAACTGTCATAAGCATCCTTGGTAAGTATATCCGGTATGCCTGCAAACCCTTCCAGCGAATACTCATTCTGTATGATCACCATCGTATCATCATGCGCACTCTCATTCTGTATTGTATTGATGTAAAATACAAATGCCAGTATACCTACTATTATAGCCTGTACCCTGAACTCGTAGAGCCAAGCCGGTATTCCGGGCATTTTTATTACCTTTTCTTCGGTTACTTTGGTCACCGGCGGTTTGGTAGCCTGCGAAGGTCTTATATTGGTATTATTGCTCTTTTTTGCCATTATCGGTATGTGATAGCCAAATATAATTGTTTATATTTTTATAGCATAGTTTCCCTGCTATTTAACAGTGTCTGCGGTACGTTCAGCCTGTAGTTTGTTCAGCACGCCTTCCAGTTCCGGGTCTCCGGGGTTTATTTCCAGTCCTTCCTTCCATGCTGCGGCAGCCTCATCATATTTTTTGCTGTTGTAATACACCATACCTGTATGATAGAACATATAAGGCAACTGCGGATGCATTGGATTCAATTTCCTGATCACATGCATATCGGCAAGTGCACTGTCTGCATACCCGAGCTTAATATAGGCTACTCCCCTGTTCATATGCCCCAGTATATAGGTCTTATGGATACTTACTGCTTTTGTAAACAATGCCACTCCCCTTTTCAGGTCTGCTATTCGTTGCGCCTCATCCTGTACCTGGTCAGAATTGTTTACCAGCGTACCCGCCACATTAGTATTCACCAGGAAACTGTTAGGTACGACCTCGAGGTCATGCGTAAAAAGTGTGTAGTCGTTCTTCCAGTTCTTGTTCCTGTCTATAGTTTTTATGCTGCATAATGCTACAAGTGCTACCATTACTGTCGCCAAAACATACAGTCTGGTCTTCTTATCCTTAATTTGTGCTGCACCATTGTACAACAGCACAGCCGCCACCATCACAAACCCCACCGAAGAATGAAATACAAGCCGCTCTCCCATCGTGGCACCTATATCGAACAGCAGATTGCAAACCAGCAGCAGGTTGAACAGGTAAAACCCTATTGCAAATGCCAGCACATGCCGTTTCCGAAGCAACCATATCAATGATCCAATCAACACTATATGTACCACCACCGACAGCCAGAACAATGGATGTGCAAAGTCTTTATAAGGGATGGTATTATAAGAATAGTCTGATGAAAGCGGGTGCGGGAAGATGAGCAGTTTCAGGTAATTGAGCGTAGTGGCTACTTCAGTCGCCAGTTTTTGCGACTCAGTTGCCAGTGCATAAGGATTGATCTGGAGATCGTAGGAGTCGATATCGCTTCCGGGACCCACTACATGGTAGCGCCACACTATATACGCTGCTTGCACTACCATGTATGGCAATGCTGCGATGATACTTTTCTTTATGCTATCACCGTTGAACAGGTAAAAAGCCATAGGCAGCAGCAGTACGAGCGTTATAGCATATTCCTTGGCCAGAAGTGCCAGCCCCAGGCTGGTGAGGCCCGCTATCAGCATAGCTGTTTTCTTGTTTTCCCTGTATCGGAATGCAAAGATGAAAGTAAGGCAGATGAACAATATGGACAGGATCTCATCCCGGCTTTTCACATTGGCCACTACCTCGGTATGCAGCGGGTGTACCGCAAACAGTAGTACAGCTACGAATGCAATAATAGGATTGTTTTTAAATACCACATACCTCAGAAAATACAGTAATGTCACTATCGCCAACGCATACCACAGCACGTTAAACACATGCCTTATATGCATCTCTTCGAGGAACTTATCCCGCACCGGCCCGGGTATGGTCACATCCCGCATACGCACTGCGGCCTCTTCTTCGCTCACGGCTCCCATAAACTGCTGCTCTATGGCAAATGTGGCTATGGACAATGGCCTGTATCGTCCGCCAGATAATTGGTTGGTGCTGTTTATCAGCCTGAAATAGCTGTCATAGGCATCTTTAGTGAAGATACCCGGCAATCCCGCAAATCCCTCATGCACATAGTCATTTTGAATGATCACTACAGTATCATCCAGCGCATACTCATGCTGAAACGTATTGGCATAAATAACTATGGAAAGTAATGCGACAATAACAGCTTGCATTTTAAAGCTACTCATCCATACAGGCAATAGCATTCCGGGCTGCTGTGCAGGTATATCTGTAGTTGTATTTGGTCCCGGTTTTTGGGTCATAGTATTTAGGAACATCCAAATTTAGGCAAACCAATATTTTTATGGTAATGATTTTGATGAAACAGTTTTAAACTTTCTTACCTTGAAACAGTCAAACATCAAACGCACATACACCAATGCACGGCCTGCCCGACCAGGTGAATGACCATATGCTGGTAGCCTCGTTCAAGAATGATCACTTGCGAGAGGCTGCCTTTACCCAACTGGTGCGTAAGTACCAGGAGCGCCTCTATTGGCACATCAGGCGTATGGTGGTGCAGCACGATGATGCTAATGACATATTGCAGAATGTTTTCATTAAAGTCTGGAAGAATCTTGCCTCCTTTCGTGAGGAGTCTAACCTGTACACATGGCTGTACCGCATAGGTACTAATGAGGCACTCACCTGGATAGAGCAGCAGAAACGCAGGGCATCAGTTTCCCTTGGCGACGGCGAAGGGTTCTTTTCTGATCGTCTTGCCGCCCAGGCCGACTTTAACCCCAACACTATAGAATGGAAACTGCAGCAGGCCCTTCACTTGCTGCCCGAAAAACAGCGGCTGGTGTTCAGCCTCAGGTATTACGATGAAATGCCCTACCAGGATATGTCTGATGTGCTGGGGACCTCTGTCGGGGCGCTCAAAGCATCGTATCACCAGGCGGTAAAGAAGGTGGAGGCCTTCATGAAGGATTAAACTATTGGCCATAAAAAATGTCTTAAATACAGCAATGAGCAACGCAGACCACATATCAGAAGAATTACAAAGCATGGGCAGCCCCCTTGCCGGTATGCCGCGTACCATGCCCTATACCCTTCCCGATGGTTATTTCGGGCAAAATGCACATGTTATCGGCCAAATACCGGCTGAGCATGATACTGAATCAGCTAACTGGGGCAAGACACATCCGTATACTGTACCTGCGGGTTACTTTACTGCCCTGCCAGGTAATATCAGGGCAGCAATAGCAGCAGAGCAGAAAGCAGAAACTGCGCCACTCAGGTTGTTCAGGTCGGTACAGTGGGCTGCGGCAGCCATAGTGATCATAGCTATAGGCATAGGCAGCTACATGACCTTTCCCGGCGCTGTACCTTACGAGCCGGATAAGATACTGGCATCAGTACCCGGCACCGATATACACGACTACATTCAGCGCAACTACCGTGAAGATGTGGACCGTATCGTAGCCAATACATCTATTAATAAATTGGAATTAGACAATAAAGAGATCATACAATACCTTGATGAAACAGGATGGGATGTTGTAGATTAGCAGCGTTTTTATGAAACAGTTAATAAAGGTTCTAATATTGGTATTGTTATCCGCTACTACGGCTGTTGCACAGTTGCAGCGTCGGCCCATGGAGCGGATACACGCTGCCAAGATCGACTATATCACAGACCGTATCCGCCTTACCCGGGAGCAGTCAAACATCTTCATACCTCTGTACACCGATTATGAGCGTGAAGTGACAGAGACCCGGCAGGCATTTTTTCGTAAGTACAAAGGGGCAAACTCCAGCAATACCGATGATGCAACGGCACGCCAGTTCATAGACGACAACCTCGATTACCAGCAGCAGATAATAGAACTGAAACGAAAATACAATGACCGTTTTCTCAAGGTTATTTCTCCACGCCAGCTTGCGGATCTCAGCATCGCCGAGCGTGAATTCAAACAGATACTCATGAAACGCCTGGATCGCCGTAATAATGGTGGCCGGTACAGGAGTAATTATTGATTATGTAATCAGAGCTTCGCCACCGCACTCTTAACATCGTGATAGAAGAGGAATTCCCAGCCATCGCGCTTGCCTTCCTCTGCATATTGCTCCCGCAGTGCCAGTGCGCGTTTGCCGTCATAGTCATACTTAGCTACGTACTTCATTTTCATCTGCTTCAGTTGCGGGGCCTCATCACCGCCAAAGAATACTTTGTCCTTACCGTCATCAAGCAGGTACACGATGTGTTGCGGGCAATGGCCGCCGGAATGGAAGAATTGTATATAGCCCTCTATCAGGCCTTTTTCGCCGTCCAGCCATTTTACCTGGTTGGTAGCCAGCAACGGCTCTATATCTTCGGGGTGGTAAGAAGGGGTGCCTGTTCTCAGTGCAAAGTCGGCTTCCGGGCGATAAATGTAGTAGTCGGCATTGGGGAAGGTGGTTTTTACCAGCCCGTTATTGTCGGTAAATGTAAGGCATCCTGCATGGTCCTTGTGCAGGTGCGATAGCAGCACCTTGGTAACATGTGATGGCTCGTAGCCATGCTCCCTCAGGTTGTCATGGATCATCAGCATGCCATCGCTGTTCTTAAAGCCCAGCCCGGTATCAAATATGATAACATCCTTTGCAGTGATAACCAGCAATGGCTGTATCTCTACCAGCAACGATCCCGAAGGGCGCTCAAGCAGCACATCATTGGCCATGTCAAACGGTACGAACTGCTTGTCATGCCCTATAGTAAAAACACCTTCTGATAACGGATAGATCTCGGCCATGCAGCAAAATTAACGAATAAGGGCCTGGCGGTCAGCATCGAGCCGAACCAGTATAAAAATGAGTATGCTGAATGCCAGCAGTGAAGAACCACCATAGCTGAGGAACGGCAGCGTGATACCGATCACGGGCATCAGGCCAATGGTCATAGATATATTTACCGCAAAGTGAAAGAACAGGATACAGGCCACGCAATAGGCATACACACGGGTAAAGTCTGACCGCTGCCGCTCGCCGATGTAGAGTATGCGCAGCATCAGCGATATGTAGAGTATCACCAATATGCCACTGCCCACAAAACCAAACTGCTCCCCTATAGCACAGAATATAAAGTCTGTATTTTGCTCCGGTACAAACTGGTTCTTGGTACTGGTGCCGTTCAGGAAGCCCTTACCCCAGAACCCGCCTGAGCCTATAGCTATCTTCGATTGGAGTACGTTGTATTCCGAACTATTGCCTTTTTTCTCTTCACCGGCCACCATGGTCTTGTCATACTCATCAGGTACTTCCTTGCCCAGGGTAGAATATATACGGTCTATCTGGTGGCGCTGCAGTACGTGCTTGAACACAAAAGGAACAGCTACCTGCGAAAAGAGTATGGCAAATACAAATGAGCCGATGAGGATGATGCGCGGCCACATTCTGCGCCGCAGTGGTTGACGGATGATCCAGGCGATGAGTATGGAGAGTAC
>CAYZKL010000120.1:0-1961 GCA_964478855.1 uncultured Flavipsychrobacter sp. | reverse complement strand
CAGTGATTATGATGAACAGTAACCGCCGATCGATCAGCAATGTAGCCAGCACGAGTGCTATCAGTAACAGCCCGGCAACCAATACGCCATTTGGTAGTCCCTCCCTGTACATTACCAGGAAGAAGGCGAAGTACACCAGTGCAAGGCCGGTCTCTTTTTGCAGCAGAATCAGCACGGCAGGCACCATTGCAATGGCCACGGCTATCAGCCTATCTTTGAGTGTGCGGAAGTTGGTCTCCGGTATAGACATGAACTTGGCTATGGCCAGTGCGGTAAATATCTTGGCAACCTCGCCCGGCTGAAACCGGAATGCGCCTACCCCAAGCCACGATTTGGAGCCCTTCACATCTACCCCGGCAAATATGGTGACGATAAGTATGGCGAGGCAAACAGTATAGAGGAGGAAGGCAAATGACGCAAAGAACTTACTGTCTGTAAGCAGTATAATAAAACCAATGAACAGTGAATAACCGAACCATATCAGTTGCTTCATGTAGCTCTTGTTCATCATAAACAGCGATACATCTGTAGTGCGGTGCTCTACAGAGAATACCGCGCTTATACCCACAATGACGAGCATAACGTAGAGCAGTAGTACTATACCGTCTATCCTGTTAAACAATGATTTTCTTAATGAACTCATTTTTGTTTTTGCACTTTATGTTTGTTGTTATACAGTACCCCGTTGATCCATTGCATTACCTGTGCAGAGTCATCGGCTCTCTTATTCATTGCGGCCTGCCGTTTACGCTCGATCCTTGCCTCATAAGTTCTTGCGTCTTTCAATCGCAGAGCAGAGTCAATGGTATATACATAACGGTTGATGAGGTTAGCCTTGAACATCTTTTCTTCCAGGGGCTTCCTTTTTACGGATACGCTGTCTTTCAGGTACTTTTCCATCATAAGGGCGGCAATAGGGCCCGCCCAGGCAGCACCAAAGCCCGCATTCTCTATCGCTACGGCAATAGCTATCCTCGGGTTTTCCCGGGGCGCAAACGCTACGAACATAGAGTGGTTTTGCATTTTGATCACTTCTCCATTCACTATGGCCTTGTTTTCGGCAGTACCGGTTTTGGCACACACTGCTACTCCCTCCATTTTGGCCACAGCCGCAGTACCGCTCTCCACCACATCCTGCATTGCCTGCTGCACTATGTTGAACGTGCTATCCGGGATATTCAGAACTTTATGTTTTTCCAGGTACGGACGTAGCAGGCTGTCTTTCGGGTTCTTATCTATAGCCCTCACAAAGTGAGGCGTATAGTAAAATCCTTTATTGGCTATGATGCACATGCCATTGGCCATTTGCAGCGGCGTAAGCAGCAGTTCTCCCTGCCCCATACCAACGAATACAATGGTACATGAGTTCCAAACGCCTCGGTATAGCTTGTTATAACTATTGCTGTCAGGCACGTTCCCGCCTTTTTCGTAAGGTATATCTATACCGGTAGGCCGGCCATAACCGAAATTTTTGTAGTAGTCGTGCCATACCTGAAGGCCCTGTTTCACACTACTGTAGCTTTTATAATCTACCGTCATACGGAATACATGGCAGAAGTAAGCATTGCAGGAATGCGCAAGTGCCAGCCTGAAGTTGGCGGCGTGGCCCGCATCATGGTGTTCGCAACCTATGCTACGGCTGCATGCACCGTAAGAGCCACGGCATGGATAACCATAAGACGGCGTGATGGCACCGACATTAAGGCCCACAAGGCCGGTAAACGGTTTTATGGTTGATCCGGGTGGATACATGGCCTGCGTAGCCCGGTTGAACAACGGACGAGTGGCTGCACGGTATAGTGCCGCATAATTCTTGGCCCTGTCCCTGCCGCGGAGCAGGTTAGGGTCGTAAGTAGGGCTGCTTACCATCGCCAATATGCCGCCGGTCTGTGGGTCTATAGCCACAACGCTGCCTATCTTATTGGCCATCAGCTTTTCGGCATATTCCTGCAGGTCCAGGT
>CAYZKL010000119.1:0-9022 GCA_964478855.1 uncultured Flavipsychrobacter sp. | reverse complement strand
GACAACTAACCGTCACTATGCACACGTTGACTGTCCGGGTCACGCTGACTATGTAAAGAACATGATTACTGGTGCTGCACAGATGGATGGTGCAATACTTGTGGTTGCAGCTACCGATGGTCCTATGCCTCAGACTAGGGAGCATATCCTTCTGGCTCGTCAGGTAGGTGTACCTCGTATCGTTGTATTCATGAACAAAGTTGATCTGGTTGAGGATGAAGAGATCCTGGAACTGGTTGAAATGGAAATTCGTGAGCTTCTTTCTAAGAACGGTTATGATGGTGATAACACACCGATCATCAAGGGTTCTGCAACTGGCGCATTAGCAGGTGATGCTAAATGGGTTAAGGCTGTAGAAGATCTGATGGACGCTGTAGATTCTTACATCCCATTGCCTCCACGTCCTATCGATCAGCCATTCCTGATGTCTGTTGAAGATGTGTTCACAATCACAGGTCGTGGTACAGTTGCTACTGGCCGTATCGAGCGTGGTGTGATCAAAGTTGGTGAAAACGTTGAGATCGTAGGTTTCAATGAAACTCCACTTTCTTCTACTTGTACAGGTGTGGAAATGTTCAAAAAACTGCTTGACCGTGGTGAAGCAGGTGATAACGCAGGTCTTCTGCTCCGTGGTATTGAAAAGAAAGATATCCGTCGTGGTATGGTTATCTGCGCACCTAAGAGCATCACTCCGCACACTGATTTCAAGGGTGAAGTTTACGTTCTTTCGAAGGAAGAAGGTGGTCGTCACACTCCATTCTTCAACAAATACCGTCCTCAGTTCTACTTCCGTACTACTGACGTAACAGGTGAGTGCACACTTCCTGCAGGTGTTGAAATGGTTATGCCTGGTGATAACGTTAGCCTGAGTGTTACGCTTATCGCTCCGATAGCGATGGACAAAGGTCTTAAGTTCGCGATCCGTGAAGGTGGCCGTACTGTAGGCGCTGGTCAGGTAACTGAAATAATCAAGTAATAAATAGTTTAGCTATTAATAAGGATCGCCGGAGTTTACTCCGGCGATCTTGTTTTTATACCAGGCTTTAACCCCTGAAATTATTCCCCGAACTTTATCCGGAGAAAGCAAAATTTTAATGGCTTTTCAATTATTTTAATTACCTTTGCCTTCCTGTTTAAAAAGTCAAAAGGCTTGTCTTTTGACTTTTTGATTATACGGGCATAGTTCAATGGTAGAATAGAGGTCTCCAAAACCTTTGATCGTGGTTCGAATCCGCGTGCCCGTGCATTCAATGTTAATCGGTTGAATGGCAGTGATTACAGAATGAAAATGGATCTTATCCGCTTCACTCTTTACTCGCAGGCCTTTGACTCAAATTTATAAAAATGAGCAAATTCGGTAATTACGTACAAGAGGCATATGATGAGCTGATACATAAAGTAAGCTGGCCATCATGGGAAGAACTGCAGCAGACAACAGTTATTGTTCTCGTTGCTTTGGCCCTCGTAACAGCAGTCGTTTTCGGAATGGATTTCGTTTCGGATAACGTACTGGTCTTTATCTACAAAATATTAGGTAAGTAAAATGGAAATTACAAACGAAACTGCACCGATCCAGGACGCTAAGCCTGCTCAGGAAACCAAGTGGTATGTGATACGTGTTATCAGTGGTAAGGAGCGTAAGGTGAAGGAATACCTGGATAAAGAGGTGAAAATTAATAACTGGACCAATTCGGTAGTGCAGGTTCTGTGCCCGATAGAGAAGGTATTTAAAGTTGTTGCCGGCAAAAAAGTATTACGTGAAAAGACGCTTTTCCCGGGATATATATTGCTTGAAGCAAATGACGGCAAACTGACTGACGATATTATCCATACCATAAAGAACGTTACCGGTGTGATACACTTCCTCGGTAAAGAGCATCCTACAGCGCTGCGCAAATCAGAGGTGAATAAGATGTTCGGTAAGATGGATGAAGTAAGCGAGCAGGGTATCAGCTATGCAGAACCATACATCATTGGTGAAACAGTGAAGATCGTAGATGGTCCTTTCAACGATTTCAACGGTACTGTGGAAGAGATTAACCAGGAGAAGAAAAAGCTGAAGGTTGTCGTAAAGATATTCGGCCGCGCTACTCCTGTGGAACTGAACTACATTCTTTATTGAGCCTGATCTCCTGTACTACATACAGGCCGTCTTTTGCCCTCATCAGTATATATACATTATACTTGGCTGATGGGGTAGCAAAGCTGCCGATAACGAATTTAGAAGTGGCGTTAGGAGCACCGTTATCCGTAACTACAAAGTCCTTAGGATTATTCTTGTCAAAGAAATCCTGCAACACAACTTCAGCCTGGTTATGACTGTAGATGGTCTGGTTATTATTAATGGTTACCGGGACAGTGTTGTCAAAATACTTCAACATGTCCTGCACCCTGTTGGTTTTTATGGCATTCACCATATCTTCCAGTGGGGTACGTGTAGTCTGTGCCGGCGCCTGAAAAAACACCAGTGAACAAGTAACTACCAATAATAATTTTTTCAAGTAAAGATTCATTTCAATAGCACACATATCGTTTAGTCTCAGTAAAAATACGGCAAAAACTAAGCCAAATATTTAATAGGTCTTAAAAATATTTGAAAATTAATATGCCTTAAATTTTTATTCCTATTACTTACCTGCAAATATCAAGCCAAAAATTGCTATTTGTTAAAAATAAGCAGTTTTTTATCCCTGTCTTACCAAATAAATATGAAATAAGATATTTCTTAAGATAATAATTCACAGGGTTTTAGGCCCGTAATGCGCTTGAATGCGGTACTGAAGTGAGATATGCTACTATAGCCTAATGAATTAGCTACGTCGGTAACGGACTGGCCATTTTCCAGCAATTGTTTGGCTTTACGTATGCGCAGCTCTTGCTGGTATTCGTGAATGGTCTTGCCTACAAGAGCCTTAAAGCCCTTTTTCAGGTAGCATTCGTTCATGGCTACCTTGCGGCTGAGCTCGCGTATGGTATGTGGCTGGTCCAGGTGTTCCTCTATGATCTGTTTTGCCTCCTGTATCTTATCCCGCTCGGTCTCAAAGGCCAGGAACCGGCAGGCAGGAACCTGGCAGGAGTTGAACGGAGCGGTAATGCACTCCAGCGCGCGACGCAGCAGGTGCATAGCAGTTTCGCTTTGGTTCAGCGTCTGTATGAATGGCGTACTGTGTTCCTGTGGTAATTGTGCCAGCAATACCCTCGCCTGCGAGCATATAGAGAACTGCTGCTCAGTGGTCTCATCAAACCGGAAAGGCTGATTGGCCATAAGCACAGCCGCAGGGTATTGGTCGAAGAATGATGGTAAGAACCTCAGCGAGCATACAATAGCATCGGTAGAGAGGGTGCCCAGGTAATACATAAAGCATAACTGCAGACAAAACTTATTGTCATCTATCGGGTACAGGTACAGCTTACCCTGTTCTTCACGCTCATTATCTTCCGGCAGGCCTATCTCTATTACTTCTGCCTCTATGTAGTTATTTACCTGCCATGCGGTACGCTGCAGCACACTCACCTCTTCGCCTATAAAGCGAAGGATCGGATTTGTTTGCTGCCTGGTTTTTACCTGTACGGATGGCATAAGAATGGCAAAGTTAGGGGGAATATTCTACCGATGTTGCATTGTCATAGTTTCGTAAAGGGAAGTAAGAGCATGTGCTGTTACCTCCCTTTACTACCTGTATTTCACCATAAGTTATCAGATCGTATAGACTACAAGCCCGTCACGCAGCTTTGGTTCAAACCACGTGCTCTTAGGTGGCATTACATTGCCGCTGTCTGCTATATCAAAAAGCTGCTTGATAGATACCGGGTACAACGAGAACGCAACTGCGGCTTCCTTGCTGTTCACACGTTTTTCCAGCGCTTCCATACCCCTGATGCCGCCAACAAAGTCAACGCGCTTATCTACCCTAGGGTCTTTTATGGCCAGTAGCTTATCCAGTACATTCTGTTGCAGGATGGAAACATCAAGCACGCCTATAGGGTCAGTAGTATAGGTTCCCTCACGGGCAACCAGTTTGTACCAGTCGCCACCAAGGTACATACCAAACTCATGGGGGTGCGCAGGTTTGAATGCTTCGGACCCCAGCCTGAATATTTCGAAATCCTTTTCCAGTGATTGCAGGAACTCGCCCGGTATCATACCGTTCAGGTCCTTTGCCACACGGTTATAATCCATGATCTGCAGTTGGCTGGCAGGAAAGATGCAGGTGATGAAGTAGTTGAACGATTCATCGCCATCTACCGAATAGCCGTTATCCCTCATATCCATACACACCTTAGCCGCAGATGCCGCACGGTGGTGGCCATCAGCAATATAGGTGCATGGTACATCCTGCGCAAAGTGGTGCGTGATGGCTGCTACTTTAGCATATTCATCTACTACCCACAGTATATGCTGCACACCATCCTGCGCCCTGAAGTTGTAAGCGGGCTCGTGTGCCTGTTTCCAGTCACGTATCATCTGCTCCACACTCTCGCAGTCGTTATATGCCAGGAACACAACACCGGTTTGCGCACGGGTAGCTACTATATGATTGATCCTGTCCAGTTCTTTTTCCGGACGGGTAAATTCATGCTTCTTTACAATACCGTTATTATAGTCGTCTATCGATGAACCGCATACCAGCCCTGTCTGCGACCTGCCATCCATGATCAGCTCATAAATATAGTAGCAAGGTTCTGCGTCCTGTATCAGCACCCTGTCGCGGATCATATCCTGCAGGTTCTCACTTGCTTTGTCATACACCTGTTGTGTATGCACATCCACATTCTCCGGCAGATCTATCTCTGCACGGGTCACGTGGTAGAAGTTATACTGGTCCTTCCTGAATTCGCGCGCTTCAGCTACGCTTACCACATCGTAAGGAAGTGTAGCCACTTCTGATGCTATTTCTTTTCTTGGCCTCAGGCCTTTAAATGGGGTGATCTTTGCCATATGATTATTTTGCTTCAAATTCCTGTATCAGCGCTGCCAGCTTAGCTACGTTCTCTACAGGCACCGCATTGTATATCGATGCCCTGAACCCACCTACTGCCCGGTACCCGCTGATACCTGTAATATTGTTTTTGTTACAAAGGTCGAGGAATGCTGCCTCGTTCTCTTTTGTATCCGCAGTAAAGCAGACATTCATTTTACTCCTGTGTTCCTTATCCTGCACATAGGCAGTGAATACACTGCTCTCATCTATCGCTTTGTACAGCATCTGTGCTTTCTGTGTATTCTCTTTTTCTATTGCTGCAATACCGCGTTCCTTTATCCACCGCAGCATCAGCAGCGATACATATACGCCCGATACATTGGCCGTGTTCAGTATCGAATTTTCTTTTACCTGTGCTTTATAACTCAGCATAGGTGGTACATTATCCGCTGCCTGTTTCAAAAAGTCTTTGCGGATCACTGCGAGCGCCAGCCCCGGTGTGCCCAGGTTCTTTTGCACCGCCGCGTAAAACATAGCATACCTGCTGTAGTCATGTGCGGCGCTCAGTATATCGCTGCTCATATCGGCCACCAGCGGCACGTTTATGGACGGCACATCCTGCCATTGCGTACCATATATGGTATTGTTGGTGGTGAAGTGAACGTAAGCAAGTTGCTCCGGTATCTTCGATGGCCATTCCGGCAGCCTGTTATATTTATCCTTTTCAGACGAGGCAAGCACCTGTGCCGTACCGTAATATTTGCCGTACTCCATCGCCTCATGCGCCCAGTGCCCCGAATCAATATAGCCTGCTGCGCCGCCGGCGGGCAGAAAGTTCATTGGCAGCATTGCAAATTGTAATCGCGCTCCACCCTGCAGCCACAATACCTCATGATCATTGGTGAGCCCGCACAACTCCCGCACCAGTTCTTTAGACTCCTCTATTATTTCCTTGAATTCCTTACTGCGGTGAGGCAGCTCCAGGATAGATAACCCTGTGTCTTTATATTCCCGGACAGCCCTGGCAGTTTCATGCAGCACTTCAGGCGGCAGCTCTGCCGGGCCGGCATTAAAGTTGATCTTTTTTTGCATCGCTTTGTTCTTCTTCTACAGTGGTGATACCACCGCTCACTGCAAACTTCATCGCTTCGCCTGCGGTCATGTCTGTTACAGGTTTTACATTCTTAGCGTCTGTTACTATTACCCAGCCGGATATAGCGTAAGCATGAGGCATATATACCGCCACCTTGCTGTCCAGGCCAAACTGGGTCATATCGCCCTGTGTCATAAACCCTATACGCCACACATCAGGGTTACTGTTCACACACACCCATACCGGTTTATTAAAGCTCTTCTTATCACCTACAAACGAGGTCATCACATCCTTTACAGAAGAGTAAATATACTTTACTCCCGGTGTGTGCTTCATCAGGTAGGTGAACGCATCGAACAGCCAGCGGCCTATGAAGAAGCGTGTACCCAGGTACCCTATCGTGGTCACCACCGTAATGATGATAACAAAACCGAGGCCCCTTGGTGTCTTGAAAGGCAGCAGCGTATCCACCCGGTCAAAAACGCTGTATAGTATAAATATTGTGATCGCTATAGGGCTGAGCAATAACAGTCCCTGCAGGAAAGACCTTAATAATACGGATGTAATACGGCGCATGGCGGCAAAGGTACATAAATAGCACAAACAGCATAATTAACATGGCGGCCTTAACCTAATTTAACACCTCCCTGCAAACCATAGTGCCTAGTATAATACCAGCGAGTATATTTGCTCCCGTTATGCTGAAAACCGCATGGGTCTGTTTATGGTTATTGCTGCTTGCCGGGCTGTGCCCCGCGCAGGATACCCCTGCGGTAAAACCATGGAGCGGTGCCGGCATAGCCGTCAATGCCATAGGCGGTAAGGTGTTCAAACATGAAGCAAAATTCACACTGCCCATACCTGCTTTCTCCTCCGGGCTCGATGTAAACCTCGTGTACCATACTTACGGCAGGCGGCAGTGGGAGCAACGCAGGAATTACCCGGTCATTGGTTTTGCACTGTCCTATGTAAACTACGGCATGGATGCGGTCTATGGCAGGTGTATAGGTGCATACCCTAATCTCACCATACCCCTGCTTACCGGCGACAAGATAGACTGGACCCTGCGGCTGGGCAATGGTGTAGGCTTTGTGACCCGCCAGTACAGCCGTATAAACCCGGTAGATACCGTAAATGTGGCTGTAAGCAGCACCATCAACGACTTTATCATGATCATGACCGATATACACTATCATTCTAATGAACACTGGGACATACAGGGCGGTGCCAACATCACCCATATCTCCAACGGTTCTTTCCGCAAGCCCAACCTGGGTATCAATATGGCGGGTGCGCACCTGGGCATCACTTACTTTCCTGTTACCTCCCGGCCGCCGCATTTAGCGGGTGCGCCATCACTGTCGCACAGGTACCTGTTGCAGTTGCACTATGGTATGTCGCTGGTATCCAGCTATGTTTCTGGCGGGCCATTATACCCTGTATATGTTACCTCGGCAGCGGTAAGCAGGCGGTGGAAGGGCGGCAACAAACTCTTTGCCGGTATAGACTATGCATACCATCAGAACATCTACACCTTCCTGCGCAACAATGAACTGGCAAAGGGCAGCGAACAGGCCCGCTCATGGAAGAGTACCGTATTTGCGGGCAATGAATTCATATATGGCCGCATCGGCATTGTACTGCAGGCGGGCATCTACCTGAAGCAGGCCTATGTCCACAATCCCGATGTGTATGAAAAGATAGGCGGCAAGTATTACCTGGTACTCAGGGAGCGTGGCCCCATAAAAGAAATGTATGTATCCACCTACCTCAAGACCCATTTCAATGTTGCCGAATTTGGCGAGATGGGCCTTGGGTTCAGTTTCTGATCAGGGCATACGCTTTTGCTCCCTGCTGTACTGTATCAGTTTCGCCATCCGTTTATCCCTAGTTGCTGCCTGCTTCGCATCCATCACGCGATGTATCATTTGTTTGCGGTACCATGGTGCCTGCTGTTCAAAGTACGCCCACGCTGCCTTATCGGCTTTGAAGAGTTTTATATATTCCTTGCTCAGTTCCGATGCTTCTTTTTCATACGAGTATATGGCCGACTTATGTTCCTTAAGCTTTTCATAGGCAGCCAGCCCTTCGGGCATCATCAGCCCGGCCTTTTTCAGTGCTTCCACTTTGGCAATGTTTACTGCGCTCCATATACTCGCCGGTTTCCGTTTGGTAAACCGTATCATATAACTCTCCTCGCCCAGCGATTTGCGCACGCCATCTATCCACCCGAAACACAAAGCCTCATCTACCGACTCCGGCCAGGTCACAGATGGCTTGCCTGTATCTGTCTTATAATAGCCCAGCCATAGTTCCGTTGCTTTATCATGGTTCTTCGCAAACCACTTACGCAACTCAGCACCATTCTTAAAAAATTGAGGTTCCCCTTGTATCATTTTTTTCGGATAGTTGTTTAGACCGATAATGTATTGATTATCAATAGAAATGTTATTAAATAAGACACCCCATCATCACCCCATGACCCCTCAAAGACACCCTCCCGATAGCTATCGGGATGACCCCATTGATATGTCGAAATGGGGTGATGATTTTCGACAAGTCATTCATGTTATGTTGAAAATGGGGTGTCGTTTTCGGTCACCCCACGACCCCTCAAAGACACCCCATTGATATGTCGAAATGGGGTCACTCTTTTCGACATGTTATTCATGTTATGTTGAAAATGGGGTGTCATTTTCGTTTTTGGTCACCCCATTGGGCAATTGGGGTAAAGTACAAGGAGCAAGATATAAGTGAGTGCTTTACTAAGTTACTTCACCCCACGACCCCTCAAAGACACCCCATTGATATGTCGAAATGGGGTCACTCTTTTCGACATGTTATTCATGTTATGTTGAAAATGGGGTGTCATTTTCGTTTTTGGTCACCCCATTGGGCAATTGGGGTAAAGTACAAGGAGCAAGATATAAGTGAGTGCTTTACTAAGTTACTTCACCCCACGACCCCTCAAAGACACCCCATTGATATGTCGAAATGGGGTCACTCT
>CAYZKL010000118.1:6772-9046 GCA_964478855.1 uncultured Flavipsychrobacter sp. | reverse complement strand
CTCCGTCTGCTATATTCAGGGTGTTCCCTTTTACATTTACTTCAGGAGCTGAAGTATAAGTGTCTGGGTTGTAGAATGTAAGTAACTGGCCTCCTTCTACTACTTCACCTGAGATGCCATAATGCGCCTGGTCTGCTACCAGGAACATGCCTGGACCGAGGATATGCTCAAGATCAATAATGCCTGATGACTCTTCATCAATTGTCAGGTAGTTTGCACCACCGGTTACGAAACGAGTAGAATCGTGTGAGCCAACTTGCTTAAGAACGTCGGTAGCAATAGTATATTGCCATGTTTTCGCGAGGTAAGTATTACCGCCCGGATCTTCCTGTAGGAAGATATGTCCGTAATTATCTATTGTCATGTTGTCTAGCATTTTTTGGCCCTCTGTTCCGTCTAGTACTGCTGTAACTGAACCTCCCAGCATTGGATTGGCCGGATTAGTAAAATGTAATTTCCATAAACGGCTTGGGTTTGCAAAAGCATTGGTTGTTACAAAGTAGAAATCGTTTGGGTTAGTAGGGTCCCATGCGCCATCTTCAGGACGAAGGAAGCTGGTTACACCTGCAGTGTTACTTGCAGTATTAAGTGCAGATCCTGTCATGTTCTGTACGTGACCCATATCTATCAGTGAGAATGCTGTGCCCGGAGCAGGAACTGCTGAGCTTGTTTCGGTCAGGAGGCCTGAAACGGCAATACCATAAACCTTGCCATTATTTAACCCTGCTTTGTCAACGTCTGTACCTGTATTCGTTTTGGTACCTACATATACATATACCTGGCCTGGTGTTGCATCGTCTGTTCCTATTACTACTGTAGTATCGCTCGCTGTTGGGCTTGCTACTGAGTTTTCCCATGAGTATTTGCCGAGATATGGCAGCTCATAAGATGTACCTGCCGCTGGTCCGGTAGCTATATGCCCGAATGCACGGCCTTCATTACCTGCTTCTTCACCATTCATAAATATGCGTTCCTGGGTGCCCTTACCGGTAGCCGCATTGTAAAATGCACTTACAGCAGGAAGATCTGCCGAGCAAAAACGGTTAAATGCAGCACTGGCAGATGGGTAAGATGCATTGTATGCAATGTAGCTTGAGGTTGAAGGATTCCAGAGATTTACATTCTGTATCAGGTCAGACCCGCTGATGACAGACATGTCTGATTTACGTATCACCCACTTGGAAACAAAAGCACCTTTTGATCCGTGTGCACGGGTTGCACCCACCGAGTTACCCATTTCATGGTTCATTAACACTGTGAATGTACCATCGTTATTGTCGAAAGCACCAAGGCCATCAGGCAATCCACACAGTTTATACCCACCTACAGATTCTGTAGCGGTTAATAACGATGTGAATTTTACCAAGGGCTGTGTTGCAGTAAGGTAAGGTGTATTTGATGTACTCGGGCCGGTTTCACCTACTGCCAGTGCTATTCCTCTTGTTTGAAAGTTATTAAGTTTATTGCTGCCTTGTAAGCCGTACTTCACTACATGGCTCACATTAGTAGTAGCAGTAGTTATCCCGTTTTCTAATGGTGAGAATTGGCCATAATCATTATCATTACCAACGAATATAGTACTGTCATTGAGTATCGCCAGTCCTTCTGCTTTATCCAATAGCGGATTCCAGCCATTGGCCAGCAGGTCCATGAACAATGTCTTTTGAACAGGTACTATGCTGTTCGCTGCAAGTCCAGCAGAGTCCACAAGTGCTTCCAGCCTTACACCGCTGTAAAGGCCTGAATTCACAACTGTTGCGCTGTTTATATTGATCTTATATATCCTTTTGATGTCGCTTGTGCCACGTAGTGCAGCTTCCATTATCAGGAAGGTAGAGTCATTGATAGCAGCCATATCACCTATTTTCCAGTCTCTCAGGCGTATCTGGTTAGGGCCTGATGCACCTATGATTCCGTCATTCAGGTAAACGAACATTCTTGTTGCGTCTGTAACCGGATCTATTTCCAGTATCCTGTGTATTCTTGTGTTTTCACCTACTGTTTTTGTAGGGTACAGTATCGGGCTCTGTATGATCGCATATATTTTACCGTTTGGTGCTATCGAGATACCTTCAAATCCACGGTTATTCTTCCTGTATTTGAATGCGGTATCTATAAGCACATCTATAGGCTGAGCTCCGGGTAATGTAGCGTAAGGTGTGTATCTTTTGATCACAACTCCATTCTGGTTCATCTTCCAGATGGTTGGTCCGCCCTCTTCACATACCCAGAAGTTACCATCCCTGTCTACAATGATACCTTCTGCATCAATAC
>CAYZKL010000118.1:0-6762 GCA_964478855.1 uncultured Flavipsychrobacter sp. | reverse complement strand
CTTTTGGAGCTGTTTTAGATGCAAAATTGGCACAATTCAGTACCGTATCAGTTGAGGCTACTTCTGCAGATGTACTACCAAATCCTGTTGGATTGATAATGCCTGTTGCGTTTGTTCCACCCGGGCGCTTCATAGTTATTGTCTGTAGTATCTGTATAGAATCTCCGTTCAGCCTTATCCGGTGTATTTTAGGTGCATAACTTGGGAAGCTATAGATCTTATCATAAGTAGGTGTGCAGCCCGTTGGGTTTGCATTGGCAGCATCCACGTTTACACCCCTGTCCGAACATACCCAGTATTCTTTACCGTTAGTGTTTGGTACCGGGAATAAGCCGGAGAAGCCTGCTTCCCTGAAATTGATGCCCTGGAAGGTGCCGATGGGTGCAGAGAAGTTGTTTTTGTAGTCCTGCAGCAGCGTGATCTGTGCTGAGCTTTTTGTTTGCGGCAGTGTAAGGCCGGCAATGCTGAGCAAAAGTGTACTTAATTTTCTTTTCATAGATATTTTTGAATTTGACACAAAACTCAAAGAAGCATGTTGCGTATTTGTTAGGTTACGGTTATGCAATTATTAGCACACAATGAATTGATTGTTATCTTGTTTCAAAAGCACTATTGTTAAGAATCATTTAACTGCTATTTAATGTATCCTTAAGATTCCCGTAAGATGTGCAGCATACATTTGCGCACGCTCGTAGTGAGCAAATTGTTTATGAGAAAGAGTTACCGGGTTTGTGCTTGTTTGGTTTTAGTCGCTGTTATTTTTATTTCCTTTAAGAACAGCAATGATGCTGATTACATAAATAGCTACAAGAATGGCTTAACTGCTTTCACTGCTGCCCAGCAGAATTTACTTGCGGTGATCATGTCTACTGACATTAATGATGAAAAGGGTATAGAGCAGGTAAGGGCTTCAATTTATCAGGCACGTATTGCCATGAAGTCTGTTGATATATGGTTGCGTTACCTGGAACCGCTTGCTTATAAAAAGATCAATGGCCCGCTTCCTGTTGAGTGGGAAACGGAAGTGTTTGAGAAATACGAAAAGCCATACAGGCGTGAGGGTGCCGGGCTCACACTAGCTGCACTGTACCTGGACGAAAAAGATATTAACAAAGATTCTCTCCTTTCGCTGGTGCAGGCATCAATTACGGCTACGGGGATTTATACCCATGATTCTGTAACGACTGAATTAAATTCCTATCACAATTTTTACCTGTGCAACAGGCTCTTTCTTTTGAACCTTGCTGCTATCTATACCACCGGATTTGAGTGTCCTGATGCAAACCGGGTAGTTCCTGAGTTGAAGGAAATGCTTGTTGCCGTTGGTAATACATACATATCGTTCGATCGCAGCTTTCCTGCTACACCACTATCTGCTGACTATTTGCAATTGTTTAATGAGATGCAGTTGTTTGTTGCAGCACAGCCTTTAGCACATGATCAGTTTGACCACTTCAGTTTCATCAGAAATTATGTAAATCCGCTTTTTGTTATCAACCAGAGACTCATCGCACAATACAATGTTGTTAGCCATAGCCTTGTCGATTATTCATTGAATAAGAAAGCTGCCTCGATATTTGACAAGGGTCTTTATAATGGCCAGAATGCAAAAGGGATATTTCTAAGGGTGCAGGATTCTGCTGCTTTAGCCACTATCGATGAGGTAGGTAAATTACTGTTTTACGACCCTGTCCTTTCCGGTAATAATATGCGTAGCTGTGCTTCCTGCCATAAACCAACTATGCATTTTACAGATACAGTTGTTGCAACAGCTTTGCATTTTGATCGCACGGCTCACTTACCGCGTAACACGCCCTCGCTTATCAATGCTACATATAACCATCTCGTAATGCTGGATGGCAAGCATACTACACTTCAGGAACAGACCAAGGCCGTTATCAGTAATCCGGAAGAAATGGGCTGCGACGCAAACAAGGTAGTAAGCAAAGTGTTGAGCTGTAAGGAATACAAAACAACATTCAATAAACTGCTTAAGTACACGCCGCAGGAATCTGAGGTAACTTATGATCACATTGTATCTGCTTTTACCTGGTATTACAGTAAGTGCAGCCGGTACTATGCTCCATTCGATAATGCCATGAATGGAGCTGCGGAAGTTGCGGCTGATGTCAGGCAAGGCTTCAACCTGTTTATGGGCAAGGCCCAATGTGCTACATGCCACTTTGTACCACAGTTCAATGGGGTAAAGCCACCCTATATAGGTTCTGAATTTGAAGTGCTTGGTGTCCCGGGGGACACAACGTATGCCGCTATCAGTAAAGATGAAGGTCGTTACCGTGTTAATCCGGCAAAAGAAACACGCCACGCTTTCAGAACCGGAACGGTAAGGAATGCAGGCCACACTAGGCCTTATATGCACAACGGCGTGTTCAGTTCACTAGAGCAGGTTGTTGATTTTTATAATGCAGGCGGAGGTGTAGGCAGGGGACTAAATGTGTCAAACCAAACTCTTTCTACCGACTCTTTGAAATTGACAAAGGCCGAGCGAAGTGATCTTATCGCATTTATTCGTTCGCTGGATGAACAGATCGTATTTGAAAAGGCGCCTGAACAATTGCCACGGTCAAAAACAAAGGAATTGAACGCACGTAAACCAGGTGGAATATATTGATCCCTATGAAGCAAGTTGTACTTTTTGTTACGATTACCTGTTTTGCTGCCACTGCCTGCGTGGTGAATAAAAATAGGATTACTTATGAATTTCCTGCAGCTATGCCGCAGCCTGTAATGGCAGAATACTTGAAGCAATGTGATAAGGGTAAAATACTATACGATATAAACTGCGCCCGCTGCCACAACGTAGCGGTTAAAGGCCGGACCGTGATACCCGACTTTTCGCAGGAGCAATTGATTGGGTATGAGCTTAGGGTACTCAATCCAAAGCATGAGAGCAGTATGCCGGAAACCCTAGTCAATGCAGAAGAACTTGGCCTGATAACTACCTTTCTCACATACAAAAAGAAAACAAATGTGTCCCTGAGTGCAGGACATAAAAAATGACCATGGGCATGTGATACCTGCAATATATTTCAGACCTTTGCAGAAATATCCGTTATGCTTATCTATAAAGAGTTCACTTTTGATTCTGCTCACTTCCTGCCAAATGTTCCCGATGGACATAAATGCAAGGGCATTCACGGGCATACTTACAAGCTGACATTGTTTATAGAAGGCGAACTGGACCCGCACCTTGGCTGGGTGATGGATTTCTCAGACCTTAAGGATACCGTGATGCCGGTAGTAGATATGGCCGATCATAAACTGCTGAATAATGTGGCAGGCCTCGAAAACCCTACCTGCGAACTCTTTGCAGTATGGTTCTGGAACAAGATAAAACCTAATGTACCCCAGTTGAAGAGGATACAACTCGATGAGACCCCTACCTCGGGTGTGATCTATGAGGGCTGATTTCCCCCGTTTTTTCTCTTAAAAATTAAATTTTACATTCTTTTTATTGATTTTTTTATAACTTGTAAAGATCTAATAGTGAAATCTATGGGAGCTGAACAGGAATCTTTAAATCAGTATGTCTATTCAATGCTTGATAACGGGCAGGGTAGAGAGACAATAGAAAATGACCTCCTTGCCAAGGGGCATGACGAGCGTTTTGTAAAAGACCTGGTAAAGGAAGTGCAGAAGCTGCGGCATTCAAAACGTATGTCGCAGGGGCTTGCACTTATATTGGTGGGGGCGGTGATCTGTTTTGCCAGCTTCCTGATTACTATTACCTCATCTTTCTCCCAGGGTTCTTTTCCGTATGTGCTTTACGGGCTTACCAGCGTAGGTATTATAGTTGTTTTTGCCGGTTTTTCTAAAGTGTTCTGATCACAGCAAACTACAATTTCCCAATCCTCAAAAAACTTAACATTAAGCTATTGTTATCTTTTCGTAAATTTATATTACGAAGCAATAACATTGATACGCTACGTTTACATATCATCCCTCGTATTATTACTTAGCCTGTTGCCATGGGTACTTACAGCTCAGCAAAAGGTCAGCTTTGATTTTTATGGAGACACTATCCAATTTGAAGCTGCAGGTGTGAGTAGTGTACCATTCAATGACGGTCTGTCTGGTGAGTCCATTAACTTATTTTATCAACGTATATCAGCTACAGAATACAAGCCGGTAATAGACGCATTGCTTTCCTATAAACAGCGTCATGCCCCTGATGATTGGGTATACTACCAATTGGTACGCAGAACCGCACAGGCTATGAGCCCCAAAGCTGACAATTACTACCGCTATACATTATACAAATGGTTCCTGCTCAGCAAGTCCGGGTATAGCGCTACGCTGAATATTGTGAACGATAAATTGCTGTTTTATGTGCAGTGCAACGAAGAGATCTTTGACCTGCCTTTTTTCAACCGTGATGGTAAGCAGTTCATTTGCCTCAATTATCACGACTATGGCTTTAATATAGATTTTAAGCACGACAGGCCAGACAATGTGGCTATATCTGTTCCCGGTGCCGATCAGAGTTTTTCTTATCGCCTTACCCGCTTGCCGGAATTCAGGGAAGACAGCTATCATGAAAAAGAACTTGTTTTCAATTACCAGGATGTGAATTACAGGTTCATGGTAAAGATGAATGACGAGGTAAAGAAGATATTTACCAACTATCCTGTTGCTGACTACCAGCTATACTTCAATGCCCCGCTCAGTAAAGCAACTTATAACTCCCTCATTCCGCAGTTGAAGGAACAGGTGAATGGTATGAGTGTGAAACACGGAGTGGACTACCTGATGCGCTTCACCCGCTATTCATTTATGTATCAGCCTGATGCTGAGAACTTCGGCCGTGAAAAGCATCTGTCACCTGAGCAGACATTACTGTACGACCGCAGCGACTGCGAAGACAGGGCCGCATTGTTTTATTGCCTGGTAAAGGAGATATACAATCTGCCTATGATAGTACTTGCATTCCCGCAACACCTCACTATTGCAGTTAAGTTCGATAAGCCTGTAGGGCAGCCTATCTTGTACAATGGCAATGCTTATTCAATATGCGAACCTACACCTAATGGCGAAGACCTGCCGATTGGCAAATTGTCAAAAGACCTGAAAACTACGGCTTACGAAGTAGCCTATGTTTATGATCCTGCTCACCAGTAGACTTACTTTCTATTCATCATTAATTTTTATTCTGATAAGCTTGTTCCTTGCTAACACTGTGCGAGTCTCATTCTCTTCGGGTTACAATGAAAAAGGAGTTGCGATGTGCAACTCCTTTTTTATATTCAGGAATATAAGTGAATATTCCTGCCTTATATTTCTTGAAATTAAGAGACCCGATTATGGAACCAATTTCATAGTAGCTCTACGGTTCTGTTGCTTGCCGTCATAAGTGCTGTTAGTTGCGGCCGGTATGCTGCTGCCATGTCCCACAGTTTTCATCCTGCTTGCATTGATGCCTCTTTTTACTAATTCTGTTTTCACTGACTTGGCACGTCCCATAGACAGAACCCTGTTCTTATCTTCCGATCCGCTTGCATCAGCATGACCATCAATGACCAGGGTAGCCCTTTGATCATTTTTTAGTTCTTCTGCAGCCTCATCAATGATCATATAAGATTCAGGATAGATCGTGGTCTTATTTACGTCAAACAAAATAGGTGTATTAATATCCACTTCGGTTTTAGTAACTACAGGTGCAGGTTTTGGTGTTACCGGTGCCGGAGCTGTAAGTGTAAAGTCATTGCCGTTAGCAGTACAGTTATTCATCTTAACAACCATGCCCGAATACGTTCCTTCGCACAAGCCACTGATCTCAATTGAATTTGTAGTGCTGACATTGCTTGTAAACGGCGCCTGTTTTACACCATTAAAGTTATAGGTGATTACTACCTGTTTATTTGCAGGTAAGCCATTAATCTTCACAGCTCCGTTACATATACCTGAAGCAGATGGGTTGGTGGAATTTTGTGATGAAATGCTCAATGTTGGGTCAGCAATGGTAACAGGTCCTGCATCAACACTGCTATTCCTTATTTTTGCTATGATGCCGGTAGTGAGTTTTGCTCAGTACCAGCACATGGTTGAACCCTTCTGGAGCAATCTGCGCAATCCGTTACGTTACGAAATAGGCGGCGGACTGGTAATGCCGTCAGGTTCTTTTACCGGTGTGGTGCGTGTTGTAGATGCCGGTGGTGAGTTCAAAGGGGATTCTACTGCCACCCGCAAACTGCCTGGTGCAGGCTTTGGTGGTAGTATAGGTCTGAATTTGCCGTTCAAGGCTACCGGTCACATCAGTTGCTGGGCTGTAGCGGCTCAGTTGCAGGCAAATATGTATACCTGGAGCGACCTGAACCAGACCATGAACACCAGCGGCACATACAAAGCAGGCAGTCCATCGCTCAACGCGGCTACTATGCAGGTGTGTATGCCTATAGGTATTGATTACAAGATCGGAAACGACGCCATCCTCACCAAGCGCCTGCCAATGGGTGCAACATTCGGGGTCGGTGTGATCCCGCAGATCATGATGACGAATCTGGAGGGTGTGAGTGGTTTCACCGCGCAGTATGGCTATAGCTGTCTTCCTTACGCTAAATTCGACTGGTCGGTATTCACCGGTTTCTGCTGGAAGATCCGCGCCATGTATTCTGCCGGTAATGTCAACCTGATGGATGTGAACCGTTCTCTGAACAACCTTACTGATGGTCCGTTCAAATTCAGTTCTACATCTCAGCTGCAGCTTTCTTTCATCATTATGCCATTCTCAGGCGGTTGGAAGGA
>CAYZKL010000117.1:0-9106 GCA_964478855.1 uncultured Flavipsychrobacter sp. | reverse complement strand
TATATACGAGATACTATACAGTGCGGTCATTCATCCGGACCATGAGTTTAGCTATGAAGGCCATCCGAACAATACCACAAAGGAGCACCTGGAAACATTGTACGAGTTAGGTTTTAAGCGCGTGAGCTTCGGTATACAGGATAATGATCCTGACGTACAACGTATCATCAACAGGGTACAACCTTTTGAGCAGGTGAAGTATGTGACAGAGACGGCCCGCAGTATAGGGTATAAGTCGGTGAACTTTGACCTGATATACGGTTTGCCCTTACAAACGGAAGAGAGTATAAAAAGGACCATAGAACAAACAATATCGCTGAGGCCGGATAGGGTGGCGTTTTACAGCTATGCACATGTGCCGTGGACAAGCAGGGGCCAGCGGCTGTTTGACGAGCAGGATCTGCCGGCCGCCGATGAGAAAATGAGACTGTACCTGGCAGGAAAGAACCTGTTTCTGAGCAATGGTTATCATGATATAGGTATGGATCATTTTGCACTACCAACGGATGATCTATATAAGGCATCGGTGAACGGTAGTCTGCACAGGAATTTTATGGGTTATACCACTCAGCCAACTGATATATTGATCGGGTTAGGAGTTTCGGCTATCAGTGCCACTCAGAATGCTTTTGTACAAAATGCAAAGACCATACATAACTACTATGACTGCGTGAATAAGCATAAGCTGGCAGTGGAAAAAGGATATTTTCTTTCTGCAGAGGATAAACGTTTCGGGCAATATATACTGGATATAAGTTGCCGGGGCAAAACAACGATACATGCAGAAGACATGGAGGTAGTTGAAGCCTATTCTTTGCCTGAATTAAAAAAGCTTGAGGCAGATCATTTATTGATCTTTGAAAATGGAACGTTGGTTGTAACCGATACCGGTAAGCACTTTATACGGAATATATGCAGTGCTCTTGATCTTTACCTGTTGCGGAATAAAGCAGCGAAGGAGCAAAGGATATTTAGTAAAGCCATTTAGCTGATTAGTATGAAGTATTGGAAGAAGTTATCTTACCAGGAGCAGGAGGTTCGTATATCGGAAGCATTAGGAGATAATATCAATTACCAGCACCAGGATAAAATGTCATTGGGGATCCCGGTATCTAAACTGGATCCTCATGTGTTTTATGAGCAGGCATCTTTCCTGAAAGAAGCTCCGTTATTACGTACTTATATTCAGAATCCTAACCACATAGGTTGCCACACGCTGGGCCACTCCGAACCGTTCTTTAATGGCACGCAGGAACTGGAGCGGGAGGTGATCGAATTGCTGAGCGTGGACCTGCTGAATGCAGCGGAGAATAGCTGCGATGGGTATGTAGCTACAGGAGGTACTGAAGCTAATATCCAGGCCGCATGGATATACCGTAACTACTTTATTGAGGAATACGGAGCAAAGCAGGAAGAGATAGCGCTATTAAGTTCTGATGATACACACTATTCTGTAACAAAGGCAGCAAACCTGCTGAATATCCGTGCTTACAGCATAAATGTTGACGATGATACAAGGATCATAAGGCAGGATGCATTAGATGAGGTAATAAATGAGGCGAAAGGAAACGGGGCGCGCTATTTTATAGTCTTCTCCAACATGGCCACAACGATGTTTGGCAGTATTGATGATCCTGATGTCTATGCGCGGTTTCTTACAAAACATAATGTAGTGTTCAGGATACATGTAGATGGTGCTTTTGGAGGATTTATATATCCTGTCAGTTGCCCCGCTAACAATACTAATTTCGGTAATCCCAATGTATCCTCTGTAACGCTGGATGCGCATAAAATGCTGCAGGCGCCGTATGGTACGGGTGTCTTTATTGTAAGAAAGGGTATGATGCAGTATGTATGCACGAAAGAGGCCCGCTATGTAAGCGGTATGGATATTACATTAAGTGGCAGCCGGTCAGGTACAAATGCAGTGGCGGTATGGATGATACTACAGACCTATGGACCGCATGGTTGGTTCGAAAAGATCAACAGGCTGCTTTACAGAACGCAATGGCTGTGCCGGCAATTGGATAGTGCACAGATAAAATACTATCGTCATCCTGATCTCAATATAGTTGCAATCAGGGCAGAACATATCCCGGGTGAAATTGCTAAAAAATTCGGGATGGTACCCGATACACATACCGGCGATCCTCAATGGTACAAAGTGGTTGTAATGGACCATGTCGAGATCGAGTATATGGAGCAGTTTTTAAGCTGTATTTCATAATACAGTCGATTCATTTTCTTGTTTGTAATTCAGGATCACTAAATATCAATTTTGTTAAATTCAATTAAGTAATTGATATTCAACTGTTTATTTTCAATTAGTTTCTTTTTAATGACAATTAAACAGATTAAATGCAAAAAAAATGCTTGTGTGTAGCTGTATTTTTTGAATTTTACAATTATATTTACATAAGATGAAATGAAGATACGATAAATACTATTTATCCAATTTAGACCTTATTTTATGTACATAATTTCTGCATGTCTTGCACTTGTTTCTATTGCACATTTACAATTCTTTGTGTGCATTTTTTCTTTTTTTCTTACTCAACTCCGGAAATTATTTATTATATCATTTACTATTAATCAGAAAGCAAACTATATATTCCCATGTAATCGTAGGATGTATAACATGAAATATCTGTTTATTCTGACTTTATTGACAATGTGTTTTAATGCAAATGCACAATTCGTTAATATAACTAATTTTTCTGGTACGGCTACATTTTCCGGTGTCAATGTCACTGTTACATTTGGAGGTAGCGTTTCGACGGGAGGCAGCACATGCCTCGGCTTGCCTTTAGAATATTGGCCGGGTCCATCTGGTGCTCCCGGCTGGTACCATTATTCCTGCAGCCGGCCTGTATATTCCGTAAAAGTTAATGCCTGGGGGCTGAATGGTGGCGCATCAGGAGCAGGCGACTATTTACAAATGGAAATTAACGGCATACCATATTCTCTTACCCCTGCAGACATAACGTCTTATACGTCCTGTGGTGGTGTGGGAGGACCTTGTTATTTATTAGGTGGTAAATTATACGGGCCGATCGGTACAAGTTCGCAAGCTAATGGTGGTGAAATTATTATTACCTCATGTTCTGCCGGTATTAACTCCTTCAAGGTTTACTGTGCCGGGCGTTCAGGTGTAGCATATCATATAGCTATTGATACTTCTCGTGGTACAGGTTGTTATTCTGCAGCAAATAATGGCCCGATATGTGTTGGAGATAATCTGAATCTTTTTGCAATCGGTGCACCTACCGGAACCACCTATTTTTGGTATGGCCCGGGCGGATATACAAGTACATCACCAAACCCTGTAATACCATCTGCAACGCTTGCCGACTCCGGTGTTTATCATGTAGTTTTTAATGTAGGAGGTTTACTTGACACTCAGGCTACGCGTGTAGTCATCTATCCATCGCCGGCTCCAATTTCGGGTGCTGCAGATATTTGTGTTGGTGGAACACTTATGTTGAGCGATGGAGTGTCGGGAGGATTATGGAGTTCAGGTACACCAGGTATTGCCAGTGTAGGCTCCGTGTCGGGTATGGTAACCGGTCTGGCTGTTGGTTCTGCATTGATCACTTACTCGTTTGGCGCAGGTCTGTGTATGGCTACCACTACTATCAATGTCAGGCCATCTCCTGCAGCAGGTACCATTATTGGCCCGTCCAGTTTATGTGCCGGCGACTTTGCTACATACACAAATAGTGCTTTAGGAGGAGCCTGGTTTTCTTCGACACCTTCAGTTGCTACAGTATCTTCTTTAGGAGTTGTTTCAGCAGTAGCTGCAGGTACAACTGTTATCAGTTATTCGGTTACTAATGTTTGTGGCACTGCTACTACTACAAAGACGATCACGATTGCATCGGTAGCCCCGATAATCGGGTTAACTACACTGTGTGTAGGTGTAACTTCAAATTTAAGTGATGCAATAGCCGGGGGAGCATGGACAAGCAGTAACCCTTCGGTAGCGTCTGTAGATGCAGTATCAGGTGCTGTAACGGGTAATAGTTTGGGTACTGCTGTAATTTCTTATACAATGGGAGGTGGTTGCGTAGCAACGGCTACAGTAACAATAAATATTTCGCCCGATGCCGGAATAATTTTTGGTCCCGGAAATGTTTGTTCCGGGAAATCTATTTCATTGACAGATGCAGCACCAGGAGGCATATGGAGCAGCAGCAGTGGAATAGCAACTATTACATCCGGTGGAATAGTAACAGGGCACACTGCTGGAGTAGCTATAATAAGCTACACAGTTACAAATATTTGTGGCACCGCAATAGCTACAAAATCAATTACTATTGATCAGTCGCCTACTCCTATAACCGGTGTGTTGAATGTTTGCGTAGGTACATTTTCTATACTAAGCGATGCTGTAGCAGGCGGAGCATGGACCAGCAATAACCCCGGGGTGGCTACCATTGATGCTGTTACAGGACAAGTCGCCGGCATTGCAGTTGGCACCACTATTATTACTTACGCATTGCCGTCGGGTTGTTTTGTTACTGCGCTGGTCACAGTTCGGGTAACACCTAGTGCAGGTGTGATCACAGGTCCGTCAAGGGTATGTGTCGGATCCTCAATTTCACTGACCGATGCTACAGGTACCGGTACTTGGAGTTGCAGCAATGGAAATGCAACAATATCATCAACCGGCCGACTTGCCGGTGTGGCTACGGGACTAGACACAGTTACCTATACTGTTCCTTATACCTGTGGGGTTGTATTTGCTACGAAGGTTATTACTATTGACCCGTTGCCATTTGCAGGAACTATAACAGGCCCAACTGTAGTTTGCCAGGGATCTTCCATAGTGCTGTCAGATAGTATTGTTGGCGGTTCGTGGACATCAGCAAGTAGTAGTGTCAGTATTGCCGGAGGGGTAGTTGGTGGTATTTCGCCCGGGGCTGCGGTCATTAGCTACGCTGTCACAAATGTTTGCGGAACAGCTTACGCTACAAAAACAATAACTGTAAAACCATTGCCTGATGCGGGAACAATTACAGGTGCAAATACTGTTTGTGTAAATGCCACTGCTGTTCTTTCTGACCCTATTCCCGGTGGTGTATGGAGTTGGACAAATAGTGCTACATCTGTTACTCCTCTCGGTGGCGGGCTTTCAGTTACCGGAGTGGCGGCAGGGTATGATACTATAAAGTATGTAGTAACTAATAGCTGTGGCAGCGATACGGCCAGTCATAACATTATCGTACTGCCTCTTCCTGATGCAGGGGTTATTTCAGGTGCAGATGAGCTTTGCCAGGGTAGTACAGCATTCTTAAGTGATTCAGTGGCAGGAGGAGCATGGAGTTCTTCATCTCCGGGGATAATAACTATAGATCCGGTTACAGGTATATTAATTGGTTCAGGTACCGCAACAAAGAATTTTACCGTACATCCCGTGCCTGAAACCGGGATAATAACCGGTCTGCTTACCGTGTGTATAGGTGCTGAATTTACGTTCGGTTCAACTATGACTGGTGGTGCCTGGAGTTCAGGAAATACTTCTGTCGCAATTATCGGTAGTTCGTCAGGAAATGTAAGTACGCTTACAGTAGGTGTTACTGTTATAACATATTCAGTTACCAATGCTTATGGATGTACCAATGATACTTCATTAACATTGACAGTTACGACACCTTCATTTTCATTAAGCGAAAGCATTAACGCGATCAGATGTTTTGGGTCAAATGACGGTAGTATTTCCGTCGACGTTGTTAATGCGACCGGATCCTATTTATATACCTGGTCAACCGGCGATAGCGCCGGGTTTATTGACCACCTTGTATCGGGGGCATACACAGTATCAGTTAAAGAAATTTCAACGCAGTGTATCCTGACAGATAGCTTTTATTTACAAGATCCTGATTCGATGTTACTTGCGCCAAGTGTGAGTAATGATGTATGCAGATCAGGAATTGGCAGCATAAAAATTGCTGTTACACATGGCGTTCCACCTTATCAATATGTTTGGTCTGGTAGTGCCGGTACAAATGAATTGAAAGGTCTGCATGCAGATACTTATACAGTAGTGATAACTGACAGTAATTCCTGTGTCGCCTCAATAAGTGTTGCTGTTGAGGACGATACCTGCAATGATATTGTTATTCCCGATGTAATCACTCCCAATGGTGATGGTATCAATGATGTGTGGGTGATCGACCAATTGAAATATTATCCGCTGAATACGGTGCATCTTTTTAATAAGTGGGGCGATCTGCTATATGAACAACAGGGGTATAAAAATGACTGGAACGGTGTGGGTAAAAACGGAGCGGTTTTGCCTGACGGTACTTACTTCTATCTTGTAAAACTGAATACCGTAAATGCCGCTGGGGGTAGTGATGTTTTCACAGGATCCATACTGATCAAAAGATAATCGCATTCTTAAATAGCAACATTTGAAAACCTTGAAAAAATCTATTACTTTAGTAAATTAACACTTACTAAAAATTCAACTATTTTATATATAATGCTCCGTTTTCTTATTAGCTGTTGGTTATTATTTGTTTGTACTATAAATGTAATGGGGCAATATAATGCTCCTTCAAATAAAGTTTGGGTATTTGGTTATCGTGCAGGAGTAAACTTTAATACAGGTTCGCCTGTACCTTTTACCAGTGCGATCCGAATTTATGAAGGATGTGCATCCGTAAGTAATTCTTCCGGTAGCCTTTTATTTTATACCGATGGCCAGGCTATTTTTAATCGACTGGGAAATGTTATGCCATCCAGTCCGGGGACTGTATTTACCAATGGGTTCAGGGATAATGGTACACAGAATGCATTGATAGTACCTGTTGTGGGCAATGCTAACAGGTATTACGTTTTTTGGGTAGCACCAGGCGGAGGGGCTTTAAGATATTGGACAGTAGATATGACATTAGCCGGTGGGTTGGGTGATGTGGTAGGTGCCGCTGTTACTATTGGCAGTGGTTATACAGAAAAACTAATCGCTATTCAAGGTACCAATTGCAATATATGGGTAATGGTGCATATGTTTGGTTCTAATCAGTTTAAGGCCTACGAAATAAACGCTACCGGCGTAAATACTACTCCTGTAGTATCTGCTTTAGGTATAGTTCATGGTGGTACTACTTTTGGTGCCGGGGTAATGAAGGTATCACATGACGGCAAAAAAATCGTAACCGTAGATTTCAATGATGCTGGTATTGAATTGTTTGATTTTGACGGCTATACCGGCATTGTATCTAATGCCCGGACAATTGATGCCATAACGAACGGGTATGGCGCTGAGTTTTCTCCCGATAATTCAAAACTGTATGTACTGAGCCCCACAAACGCAATATATCAGTACGATGTCTCTTTGCCTACACTTGCCGCTATCCAGGCCTCAAGAAATAAGATTTTGAACATTGCTTCTATATCAGACATGAAATTAGCGCCTGATAACAAAATATATTTCAGTTCAGTTTCTGCAGGGTGGGTACAGTCTCTCGATTGTATCAGTTTGCCGAACCTTTATGGAGGCGCTTGCAATTATGTTTCTAATGTAGTTAGTTTTCCATCTGATTCGGCAGCTCTTGGTTTTCCCAATATAGTTGTTGCTCCTGTTGCACAGCCAACTGCTATCATAGGTTCTGCATCTATTTGCCAGAGTCACACCAGTACTTTGACCAACTCGGTACCCGGCGGTACCTGGAGTTCAGGCGCTCCGTCTATTGCAACTGTAGGGTCTGTTAGCGGTATTGTGGTAGGCGTAACAGCAGGCACTGCCAATATTACTTATACCAGTGCTTCAGGCTGTAAAGCCACACAAACTGTCACAGTGATCCCTACACCTTTTGCCGGAGTTATTACAGGCCCTTCTGTAGTATGTACCGGCAATACGATCTCTTTGTCTGATGCAACACCTGGCGGATCATGGAGCAGCAGTGCAGCTACGGCTATCGTGAATGTATCTACAGGAGTAGTAACCGGAGTTTCTGCCGGATACGCTGTCATTTCATACACAGTTGCTAATCCATGCGGTACAGCAGTAGCCACAAAAACCGTAACTATCAATGCGTCTCCGCCTGTAGCTATCACAGCAACGGAGGTTACCGTATGTATTGGTAATACTATTACTATGACCGCGTCACCTGCAGGTGGAACATGGAGTGCCACTACAGGTTCTGCCACTGTCATAGCTGGGGTAGTTACCGGGGTTATAGCCGGTACTGATACTATCCGTTATACTGTTAATACTTCGTGTGGTCCTGTTACTGCCTCGCAGGCAATATATGTGGATGAATTGCCTGATCCGGGTACTATATCCGGTCCTACGGGTGTTTGTGTTGGTGCTACAGTTGTTTTAGGCAACAGTGTTTCAGGTGGGGTATGGAATACAAATGATGCTGCTATTGCAACGGTTGCAGCCGGTGTTGTAACCGGCATTGGTATAGGTAATGCAGTTATTTCTTATACGGTAAGTAATGGATGTGGCTTTTCTCATGTTTCTAAAACTATTACAGTGTATCCTTTGCCCAATGCCGGTGTTATAAACGGACCGTCTTCTCTTTGTAAGGGAGCAGTGTTAAGGTACATGGAAACTGTGTCGGGAGGCGTATGGAGTTCAGGCTCTCCGAGTATCGTAGGGATTGACGGGAGTACCGGCATGGGTACGGCACACGACCTTGGGATAGCTATTATTACTTATACTATTGGTCCCGATGTTAATGGTTGCAGTAACATCAAAACATTTCAATTGACAGTTACCGCTCCATTGTACTCAGTTACGAGTACTGTTTCTAATGTGAAATGTTTTGGTGACAGTACAGGAAGTATTCAGATCAATGTAAGTGGCAGCAGCGGCCCTTTCCAGTATATCTGGTCGAATGGGGATAGTTCGTTATTGTCAGATGGGTTGCCGGTTGGTACCTATACATTGCAGCTTAAAGAATTGCCTACTCAGTGTTTGACTACAGCAAGCTATATAATTACCGCACCAGATTCGGTTTCAGTTGCAGCAGATATAAATAATGACCTGTGCCTGCGCAGCAATGGCAGAATTCAGATCCATACAAACGGCGGCGTTGCTCCTTATACTTATCAGTGGAGCAATAATGGTAATACCGCATTGCAGGAACAA
>CAYZKL010000116.1:2054-9145 GCA_964478855.1 uncultured Flavipsychrobacter sp. | reverse complement strand
GCTTTTTTATTTTTGGCAACTGAAATTAATCAAATTCATTCACAGCATGACTTTTTTGGAAATCTATCATAAAATAAAGGACGAATGTATTGGCGCAGATTTAATTATCAACAACGTTGATGAGGCAGATCAGTTCCACGATCGGTTTATTAAGTTCAGAAGCGAATTATTTAAGCATAGCATAATTGATTCTATGCCTCATTACAGGGGGGAGCAAAAATATGGTTGGGATATTACTTCAGGGATTTTCCGACCACCTTTAACTATTCATGATTCCGTTCAAGGAAAAGTATTAGAGGAAAAAGCAATTAACGAATTTGAAAGAGTAATCCTTGACAAAGTAGGCTCACATGCATTAAGAACGATCTACAATAAGTATAATTATGGAAGGCAATGGGATTTATTATTTCAAGCGCAGCACGCTGGTATAAAAACCACCTTAACCGATTGGTCAGCCTATATTAGTAGCGCATTGTATTTTGCTACAGAAAAGTCAGATGATCCCGATATTGATAATGCTGATGGTCAGCTTTGGTGTTTAATGGTGCCAACAGATATGATTTTAGGGGATAAATTTTATGAGTTAGATCCATTTAAGATGGGCAGCACCTATCTGATCAATCCATCGTCTTTTATTACGAACATAGAAAAGCGAATATTTGAATATAGGATGTACCATCAAAAAGGCAGGTTTGTTATACCGTCAAATGACCTATGTAACGTACCATTAAATCTGCATCCTGAAATGATTGAGTTTCTTGTTCGTTTAAGAATTCCTGCTAATCAAAAGCCAATAATCAGAGGAGAGCTTTTTAGGCGTAGAGTAACAAGAGAATATTTCTTTGTTGATGAGAACCCGCAAGGCCAAAATTTAATTTCAGAAATTAATCGAGCGATATATCAACTTTAGTATTTATTCGGTTTTATTAAACCTTCCTTCTTTAAACCACTTTTGGTTCATTCAAAATCTACTTGTGCTAAAGGATAAAGAAATCCCTTATCAACAATACTTCCTCATCACTATAATTTTTTCCAGCTATTATAAGAGGTCTTTACTAAGAAACTTTTGTCTTGCTTCTTTTACGATCTGACCGCTTATCGTCAATGCCTCAATTTCACTTTCCGCCTTAATGAATGCATATATTACGCCCCCCCCCCTATATGTTGTTCGTACATGTATTGTCCTTCAAATTTAATTTTGTTTTGAGAAAGTTCACAAGCTACAGCATCGTCCTTCGCAAAAATTACCTTATAGACATTTATAGGCATACAAATCCCTTTAATAATGATTTGATTACTTTATGATAAAATCATGCCACGGACTATATAATTTAGGCTCCTTATTTCCGACTACTTCTTTTCTTCCAATGGGAATTTTCCTTCTTTAAACCATTTTTGATTCATTTCAAAGTCCACTTGTGCTAATGGATAAAGGAAATCCCTTATTAACAATACTTCCTCGTCACTATAATTGTGCCCATCTGCATTGAGTATCCGTTTGCATTTCTCCAGTGGTATCCTATCAGGGTATTTGTCAATTGTTTTACGTTTGTCCATTCGACAAGATAATATGCCTCTGTATTTTTTACAAGTTCGAAAGTTGTCCGGTCAAGTCTATTAACGAATATGCATCTTCTTTTATCATTTTACACCTTGTTTTTCGATTATGCTGATAAGTTGCTGAATTGCCTCTAAGTCTCGGATAAATTGGTTCGAAAGTTGACCACTCACCCCGGGTTCAACCCTATAAGTTGAACAGTTCCGTCACATTTGCCACATACTGTTGGCTGAGTGTAGGTCATGGTAGTAATGTGTATCATACTTGATGGCGATACCAGGCCCGGCATTGGGGGCACATATAGGTATGCCGATGAAGTATCATCGCAGCCTAAAGCAGCAGCTCTATAAGTGGTTCCTACTATTGGTGCAACCGGTAAGGTAGGGCCCATGCCTAAGTAAGCACCCGTAGTGCTGTCATACCAGTAAACAGAAGACGATGCATAAGGGATTGGTGCGTAAGGAATAGAAGAAACGGTATAAGTAGGGCCTGAAGGTGTAAACTGCCAAGCCTCATTTGTTTGGTTATAAACTGCAGGCCAGTCTCTGCCCGGTGCAACAGTTGCAGAACTACCAGTGGCATTTTGTACACCCACAATTGCATATCCGCCATTCCATGCACATATGGTCTTGTGACCGGTATGTGTTTCTATTACATTGGTTGTTTCATATAGAATGATCTCTGTGGTGATCCATTGAGCAGTACACGAAAACATAGAACAATGACACCAGTTAACACAGAATTTCCTGTTAGGAGCGGTACCTGATGTGGCATAAGTAATTGTTCCGCCGCCCGGGGGGTAGATATCGCACCATGGGCCGCAAATAGAATTATACATACTGGCATTACCTAGTAGAGCAGCTGAAATTGGCCATGGACAATATGCACCGGCGCTACCAAGGTTGAAACAGATATTGCCGTTAGAGCCAATGACGCACTGAGTGTAATTAGTACCGTAAAATGTGAAATTAAAACCAATTGGTATTACACCCGAATAGCCATCGTCAGCAGTAATTCCCGCTGATGTAGGTACATTGCCGGATACTGTAGCATGAAGAATAGTGCTTGTAGATGCGCAATTGATCGAATCATGCCATGCTGTCACCTGCCCGAAAGAAGTAAGTGACACGATCAATGCAAAAAAAGTAATAAAATATTTCATATAAAGGAGTATTGTGAGCTAACACTTAAACAGACAACTAAATAGCTAAGAAGGTTGGTTTTTAGTGTGTTAAAAACTAAAAAATCCTCAGGCATTCTTATCTGCAAGTTAATATTTTTTATTTGAAAATTATTATTGTGATTATATTGGAAAGTTATATTTTGGTTTTTATGAGATTCTTAGGATGCGATCTGTATTTATTTAAATACAATGCCAACGCCATACTTCATTAAAATCATAGTTCCTATGTATGTTTGCGGCATAGGTTATCAAACAAACAGTTGAAAAATACCGATAGCATAGCATTTTTATGCCAGCCATATCATCGAGGGGGAGTTACCCGGTGGATGGCTGATGCTGCCATATATTGTGCTGATATAGGTATAAATGTCTATTTTATAACTGTTGCTCCGGTGAGTGAATTCTTATCCGGTAAAGGAAAGGAAACCCTGGTACAACTAGTAAAGGAGGAGAAAAAAATAAATATCATAACTGCTCCTGCAGGAATAACTTTCGAATTCGGCTCGGTGGAATACAAGTCAGGAATTTATAAGCAACTACTTACCCAATTGCCTGCCGGCACGCCGGTAATCATTTCAGATGATGGGGCAGTATGGGAGGCCGCAACTTTTTTCAACGATTCATTCCCAGTCATAGGGGTACTGCATGGCGATGATGAACTGTATTACAGCCTGGCTCGGAAATATTCGGATAGGGTAAGTGCTTTTGCCTGTGTATCCGGAAGAATTTCAGGATCACTTAAGAACTTACTGCCTGCTTTTCCCCCGGAAAGGATATTTACAATCCCTTGTGGTATCAGCCTGCCTGCCATTACGGCGAGCGCAGTTACCGCAGGCCATTTGAAATTGATCTTTGTAGGACGGGTCACTCATCATGCAAAGCGCACAGGCGACCTGGTAAAGATTGCTGCTGCTCTTGTAGCGGATAAGGTAGATTTCAGGCTGGATATAATAGGGGATGGTGATGCAAAAGCAGGATTAGTTGAGGCTTTTAATGATGCCGGCCTCTCCGGTTATGTACGTTTTTTAGGGTGGCAGTCACAAGCTGTAGTTGCTGCTCATTTAAGTGCCTCAGATATTTTACTCCTCACCTCCGACTTTGAAGGGACGCCTATTGCTATGATGGAAGCCTTTGCAGCCGGGTGCGGTATGGTGGGTACCCGTGTTAGCGGGGTAGAGGACTATGAATTTCATCCGCAGGCTGCTGATTGCCTAAGGGTTTACAGCATAGGCGATATACCGGCAGCTGTAGCCGGTATTGTGGGCCTGGCAGGGGTTAACATTGCGGACAGGCAGCAGAGTGCCCGGAAAATAGCGGAAAGCGAGTTCAGTATGCAGGTGTGTATGCAGCAATATTTCAGGGCTATAGCTGAGATAAGCACTAAAGCAGCCCCTCCGCGGCAGTACAGGCTTGGGTTGGCTACCAGGGTACTATCCTCTGCAAGGGCTTATGCCCGGTACCTGAGGGTAAGATCAAAATAAAAAGCCTTCACGACGTGAAGGCTTTTGTGTATCAATATAGATATCGTTTTAGATCTTCCAGTCATCCACGCTGTCTCCTTCATTTGCAGTAACTGCAGACACAGCAGGTGCTGCTGAAACCTCACTCATTTCAGATACTTCGTTCATTTCTGTTCCTTCTGATGAAGAAACAACACCATCTTCATTTTCCTGGTCATGGTTGAATGCATCGAAATCGAAATCCGGCATCAGGTCTGTTTTCACATAGTTGATAGTATCGGTAAGGCCGGCGAGGAATTTATTGAAATCTTCCTTGTACAAAAACATTTTATGACGGTCATAACCGTTGTCGTCAAAGCGTTTTTTGCTTTCTGTGATCGTGATGAAATAGTCGTTTCCACGGGTCGCGCGCACATCAAAGAAATAGGTCCTTCTTTTACCTGCTTTTATACGCTTGCTATACAAACTTTCATTTCGTGTCTCGCCACGGTTGTCTCCAAAGTTTTTGTTTTCGTACGCCACAATACTATTTTTTAGTTATTAATAGGACAAATATAATTAAACAGGTCAAGTATCCAAATTAATTTCAATCAATTATAGAAAGGAATACGTTGCGGATGGTAAAATCAATTGTGTAGCTAACCTATTGCTACTCAGGACACAACAAAGTGGTAGCCCTTGCCTTTCAGTGTCACTATTTCTATACCTTCTGCTGCTGAAAGGTAGCCTCTCAGCTTTCTTACATAGACATCCAGGTTGCGGGAATTGAAGAAAGAATCATTGCCCCAAACCAGTTGCAGCAGTACCCTGCGGTCCACCATATTATTGGTATTTGCACAAAACACGCCCAGTATCTGCGCTTCCCTGTGCGATAGTTTGATGGTGCCATCGGGGGTTTGCAGCTCAAATCTGCCCGGGAAGAAGGTGTAATTCTTCAGTTTTACCTCGTCCGGCAGCGATTGTACGGCACTTGCTTCCCGGTTCATGATCTTCAGCTGGTTCTCTATTCTTACGATCAGCTCTTCCATACTGAAGGGCTTTTTGAGGTAATCGGTGCCGCCTGAAGAGAATCCTTTTACCAGGTCCTCGGTCTGTGTTTTGGCGGTAAGGAAGATGATAGGTAGCTGAGGGTGCGTATTATGTATATGATTGGCCAGTGCAAAACCATCGGTGTCGGGGAGCATCACGTCCAGCAGGCAAATATCAGGTGCAAATGAGCTGATATGCTCACTGATCCTTCCGCCGTCTTTTTTATGAAGCACTTCGTAGCCTTTCAGTTCCAGGGTCTCTTTGACTATACGCGCCAGGTAGGGCTCATCTTCCAGGTAAAGCACTTTCTTTTTCATAGATAGCATCGGTTTATTTAAAAGGTGAGTGTGAATACACATCCGCCTTCGGCAATATTGTTCACATTGATACTGCCATTATGCTGCCGCATCACCTGTGCAGCGTAGCTGAGGCCCAGCCCGTAGCCCTTGGTATTGTGCCTGTTGCCGGTAGGCACGCGGAAGAATTTCTCAAACACCTTTTCGCGGTACTCTTCAGGTATGCCCGGGCCGTTATCTTTCAGCGACAGCTGTATTGCTCCGTTCTGTTCTGATAAGCTGATGCCGATATGCACCGGCGATTGACCGTATTTCAGGCTGTTGTCCAGCAGGTTTACCAGCACGCCCTGCATATGCAGTTTATCCATAGCGGCGGTAAAGTGGTTTCCTGTGGTCTCAAAGGTTACTTTGGCGTTATGCTTTTCAAACCGTACCTGCATGTTCTGCAACACTTCGCTTACCAGTTTTTTCAGGTCGTAGCTTTCCTGCTGCAGGTATATCTTGCCCGATTCCAGCAGCGATGTATTGAGCACACGGGTCGCCAGTAGTTCCAGCCGGTCCATTTCTGCGGTGGCCATACCCAAGTATTCCCTTGTCCTCATTTTATCATCTATGGCATTAAAGTTGTTGAGCGCTTCCAGTGCCACTTTTACAGTAGCTATCGGTGTTTTCAGCTCATGAGACATGTTGCTGATGAAGTCGTCCTTCAGGTTGCCGAGTTTTATCTGTGCATTCAGGCTTTTGAAAGTTACATGAAAGGCAAGAGCTGTTAATGACAGCAGTACGACACAAAACAATAACTGCGGCAGCAATCGTTTGAGCAGGTACCATTTATAGTTATCTACAATAATACCGTTCTCATTGGTGAAGAAGGTGCTGGGTATAAAGATAGCCCGCCTGCCATTGGCGTTACTGTCGCTGTTAGCTATCCATTCTGCTTTAAAATCCCATCCGTTCAACTTCATCTGGCTAGTGAACAGTTCATTGAACACAATGGTATCCATCATGAACAGGCTGCGTTTTTCATCCGGAGATATGCTTACGCCTTTCAATACTTTATGCATGGCTTCCGGCGACAGGCTTACCTTTTGTTTGGCAGTTTCATCGGCGGGTGCAGTTACGACCGGGAGGGTTACCTGCACGGGGGTGAGCAAAGGCGATATCAGTGAATCAGATATTTTCAGTTGCACATCGGTGAATAGCCTGGTCAGGTCTTTCTTAAGCTGATCGTGCTGGCCGGTATACTGGCTTATCAGCCATTGGGCAGTAAATACGAATAGTAATAACTGGCAGGCATACATCAGCCATTTTATGCTCCGGAGATCTATTTTTTTTGCTGCTACCATTATCTGTTTGTATGAAGCAAATGTAATGCGTGAGACCATACACATTATAGGTTTTAACCTTATTTAACATTAATTATAATTTTCACCTTTCGGTTGACGATTTACCCTTTTACCTCATTAACTTATTCCCGATTAACCTACCTTTGCGCCGCTATGCACATAGAATTATTAAAATCTAAAATGGCTGAATTAAGTCCCAAGATTGAGATAATAAACCAC
>CAYZKL010000116.1:0-2044 GCA_964478855.1 uncultured Flavipsychrobacter sp. | reverse complement strand
TACATAGGTAGTATTACCATAGATGAGGACCTGATGGATGCCGCTAATCTGATCGAGAACGAAAAAGTACAGGTACTGGATATAGATAACGGCAATCGCCTGGAAACATATGTGATCAAGGGCACAAGAGGATCGGGCATGATATGCATGAACGGACCGGCCGCACATAAAATAGCAGTGGGTGATATAGTCATCATTATATCATACGCTTCCATGGACTTTGAGCAAGCTAAAACCTTTGTACCTACTGTCATTTTCCCTAAGGAAAATAATACCCTGTAGCGGTATGGTAAAGTAATCTTAATCTTATGTTGCCGGTGAGTTTGCGGGGTATGTTTTACCAACTTCCATAGTATCTTTATAGATTATGAAAAAGACCCTGCTCACCATATTGCAATATTTGGTTTTCCTGGGACTGGGTATATGGATCGTTTATCACATGCTGCACCAGCTTGATGATAAACAGACCGATCAACTGGTAGCTGCTATAGAAAGTATCAATCCGTGGTACCTTATCCCTATCTGCATTGCCGGGTTCTTATCACACTTTATCCGGGGGCTGCGCTGGCGCTACCTGCTGGAAACCATGGACATGCGTCCATCTGTAGCCAATACAACTTTTGCCGTTTTCATAGGTTATATAACCAACCTGGCACTGCCCCGCGCAGGCGAGGTGGCCAAATGCACCGTGCTGGCAAAGTATGAGCGGATGCCCGCGCATAAAATGATAGGTACCATACTCGCAGAGCGTGCCTTTGATATAGTGTGCCTGCTGCTGATAGCGGTAGCAGCCTTCCTGCTGCAGATGCACGAGATCAATGAATATGTGGGGCAGATGATGAGCCACATATCTGCCAAGATAGAACGCCATCAGAATGTGCTTATCATTTCGCTGGTGGTGCTGGCCGTTATCATCTTCGCACTGGTACTGTTTTACCGCAGGCACAGAGACAATAAGATAGGCAGGGTAATGAAGGAGATGGGCCATAGCATAGTATCCATTATTCATATGAAAAAGAGGTGGCAGTTCATGGGGTATACCATGATCATGTGGTTCATGTACCTGCTGCAGATATACATAGGCCTCAAAAGCCTGCCCGATACCATGCACCTGTCTATGATGGCTGCGTTGGTGGTACTGGTGTATGGCAGCGTGGGCATGATCGTTACCCCCGGGGGTATAGGGTTGTATACACTGCTGGTGGCGCAGATACTTACCGCAGTGTACATTATACCCGATGTGCCTGCACAGGCTTTCGGCTGGATAGCATGGGCCGTGCAGACAGGTATCATCATCATACTGGGCGTACTGTCGCTTTTATTAATTCATCCTTACAACCGCAGACGAGATGCAAAAGCTGGACTGGATACAACACAAAATATATAGCCGCGAATTACTGACGCGCGAATGCAATGTGTGGCGTGCCACCCAGAAAAAGATCGTATTCACGAACGGTTGTTTCGATATACTGCATCACGGGCACCTGGACCTGCTGGCGCGTGCCGCATCTTTTGGTAATATCCTGATTGTGGGCCTGAATACCGATAACTCTGTAAAGCGGCTGAAAGGTGCCGACCGTCCGGTAACCAATGAGCAGGACCGTGCGTTCCAGGTGGCATCATTACTTTGTACCGATGCTGTTTGCCTGTTTGACGAGGCTACTCCCGAAGAACTGATCAAACTCATTCGCCCTGATGTGCTGGTAAAGGGGGGTGATTATACCATTGATACCATAGTAGGGGCAGATTTTGTGCAAGCTAACGGCGGCACAGTAGAGATCATTCCATTCGTTAAGGGGTATTCAACTACTTCTATCATAGACCGGATCAAAACTCTTTAAGTCTGAACCTTGATTAATAGGATTTGCCTGATTTTCATGATTGGGGTTTTAGTCATAAGTCGCAAGTCGAATTTTTAGGGGTTAATGGTACCGCAATAAGTGTCTTTGTCCGAGTTACAGGATATGTCGAAAATGGGGTGTGATTTTCGATTACTGACCCCATTTTTGTTTTTTCTCTCACCCCATTCATTTAAGTTATTGAT
>CAYZKL010000115.1:2636-9252 GCA_964478855.1 uncultured Flavipsychrobacter sp. | reverse complement strand
CTACTTCTTTTACTGCTTCAACTATCGGTGCTACAGGAGCAGCAACTACAGGAGGAACCACTACCTGAGGTATCACTACTTCCTTCACTGCTTCAACTATCGGTGCTACAGGCGCAGCAACTACAGGAGGAACAATGAACTGAGGCTGTGGTGCCGGCTGCGGCGCTGTCTGTGGTACAGGTTGCGGAGCAGCTACCGGAGCAGGAACATCTTTGGCTACTGCCTGCAGGTGTTCTGCAAACGTAGTTACAGGTGCTGCTGCAACTGGTTCTTCCTGCTTTTCCGCTTCTACCGGCTGAGCAGGGTAAGTATAATTACTGTAATCAATATTATCGTTCTTATGCTGGCTCCTTATCTTCAGGAATTCAAGGTCAGCCATTTCCAGCAGTGCACCTACACGGTAGAAATCTCTCTTTGCTTCATCAGGTACAGACTTGTTGTCGTAGCCCAATTCTTTTTCCATACCTGCCCATGCATCCTGCAGCATAGAGCACAGTTGCAGTTCAAACCTTTTGTTGCCGAGCCTTTTGTATTCTGTAAGGTCGCGGCGGTTAGACTTCAGCCATGCGGTATATTGATAATGCTTGTAAGAGAAACTATCTATGCGGATCTTCTTTTTGTTGATAGACTTTTCGCTATCCATATCAAACTCACTGCGGAGTATGTCAGAAGCCTGCCCCACTGTATCTTCGAAATAGGTAACTACCCTGATTATCGGCAGGAACTTATCATCACCATCCAAATGAGGACGGTGCTCCATTACAGATTCTATTCTGTAATACAGGATATCGTTCTGAACCATTATTTCACGGACCAGGTCTTCAATTTTCACCATGAAAGCAGTATTGCTTTCGGCAGCGTTATGGTACTTTGTTGATAACATGAGACTCCTTTATTAATCTACAAGTTTACGACAATTTTAGTTTTCCACAAATCCACAAAAATCATTAACAAGCAAATAGGAAAACCTTAACCCTCGTTAACCAATTAATAACTTGATTTTCGGCTATAAAGTTGCGGGATCGGTCTTTACCGCGGGAGGGCGCCAGAGGTCTTTCCACTGGTGTGGTGTCAGTGCGTCGTCCACGCTGAAGTTGCCGATCTTGGTGCGCCTCAGCTCCTGCAGGTAGGCACCACAGCCCAGGCTTTGGCCGAAATCGTGGGCCAGTGAGCGGATATAGGTACCGGTGCTGCACACTACCCTGAAGTGCACCTCGGGCAGGTTGATGGCAGTGATCTCGAACTCGCTGATGATGACGGGGCGGGCCTCCAGCACGACATCCTTGCCGGCACGGGCAAGGTCGTAAGAGCGCTTTCCATCCTTCTTGATGGCAGAGTGTATGGGTGGTATCTGCATGATGTCGCCGGTGAACTGCCCGGTGGCATCATATACCTGCTGCTCAGTTATATGATCATAAGGTTTTATATCCTGGGGTTCGCTTTCCTTGTCATAGGTAGCTGTAGTGGCGCCCAGGTGAATGATACCTGTATATTCCTTTGGCAGTTGCTGGTAAGACGAGATCTGCTTGGTCATCTCGCCGGTGCAGCAAATGAGCAGCCCTGTGGCCAAGGGATCGAGGGTACCGCAATGGCCTATTTTGGCACGTAATGATATTTTTATATGGTGTACCGCGTCGAACGAGGTCCACTTATATGGCTTGTCTACAAGTATAACCCCGCCCTTTTTCAGTTCGGCAGGCATTGGTCTTTTTTGCATTGGGGCAAAGATAATCATAAGTACTAAGTAAGGAGTAAGGTATAAGGGGTAAGGTGTAAGTGCTTGTATGCGGACAATGGGAATTAATTATCATTAATATGCGTTTTATATAATTTTTATTACTTTGGTTTTCAAATAAAAACAAACATCATGGCTTTAAATGCTTATTTGACACTAAAAGGACAAAAGAGCGGACAGATAAAAGGCTCCGTTACCCAAAAGGGACATGAGGACTCTATAATGGTGATAGACATGGACCGGAATGCCTGTGGGACAGCGTATGCACAAACCAATTGTGTTTACCAAGGAGCTGGACAGATCGACCCCGGTATTGTTTAATGTGCTGTGCACCAATGAGAACCTGACGGAGGTGATCATCAAGTTTTTTGAACCTACACCAAAGGGTGTGCCGGGTACAAGTGGTGAGGTGCACCTGTTTACCATAAAGCTTACCAATGTAATAATATCCTCTATACAAATGGGTAAGAATACAGGCCTTATTAATCATCCCTTTGAAAATGTTGTTATCTCGCACCTGCGGACAGGGATAGTAGGAAATGCTACGGCCGGTAATGCCCCGCTGCTGGAAGAAGTATCGCTCACATACAAGAAGATAGAATGGACATGGTTAGATGGTGGTATTACTGCCCAGGATGACTGGGAAGCAAGGAAATAATAGCCCTCCCGGCCTCCCTGAAGGGAGGAGCCATTAAGTGAGCAACAGTGCGGGTAAACAGTTCGTACATATTTTGAAAAACCGGGGTGTCTCAGTTATGGGGACACCCCATTTTTTATTGTTACACACCCCACTAAGGTGAGCGCGAGTGCGGGGAGCGAGAGCGAACCCGAGTAGCGACCCTCCCGAGAGCTACCGGGATAAACCGATAATATGTCGAAATGGGGTGAGGGTTTTCGACATGTCGTCTGGCATATGTCGAAAATGGGGTGTGATTTTCGATAAGTCACCCCATTTTTTGTTTTTCTGCTCACCCCATTAATCTAATCCATTGATTATCAATTATAGTTTGGGGTGAGGGTCACCCCATATGGGGTGACCTAAGCCCTCGCGGCCTACCTGGAGGTAGATGAAGCATCGAGAGAGCCCGGCAAATTTTTAGCATGAGGTAGGTAACTGATCTGCCAACTCACAAAGGTGAGGAGGATAAGGGAAACTAAAAAAGCGGGTTTTTATGATAATACAGAAAACGTAGTATCATAAGACGGTAGCTGTTTATGATAAAACATTTGGAGGGCTTTATAGCATCACTTTTTCTTCTTAGATGCTTTAGCTTCTTTATTGAACGCAAGGCACAGGCCTACCCAGTAGTCGAGGTCCTTTTTTGTTTTCAGGCCATCTTCGCTTACATATACATAGCCCTTCATGGGTTTGCCGGTAAATACCATTTCGGTGCAGCCTTTGCGCTCCAGCGCCTGCTCGTATGCTGCAGGGCCTATGCGGCACATCAGGAATTCATTGGCTATACCCATACACATCTTACCATTGACCATGTAGCAGCATCCGCCAAACATATATTTCTCCTCCACACCGGGCAGATGAGCCAGCGCTTCACGAACACGGTCATTCAGCTTTTCGTTGTAAGCCATACGGGGATATTTAGTGTTTTAAAAGTAAGGAAATAATACGGCGTATGACACTACGGGTGGGGTGATCGGTTTTTAAAGCGTACAGTAGCTACTCAGCTTCAAAAAAATAAAATAAATATGTGATTATTTATACCTTTATAATGGTCTTCAAATCACACACTAAAATAAAAGGTATGTACAGGTCAAAATTATTGTTGTCAGTAATGATCGCTTTGCTTCTTTCAGTACCGGCAACTGCGCAGGTAAACCGTGCAAGATCGAACAAAGCACTTGTTTATAGGAATGTGCGAATGCCTTTCAGTAATGAGACAAAAAGATACCTGGTAGAAAAGATACCGATGGCAAAGGGTTCGAGATACTCGTACTTCCTGGTGGGCGATATGATAGTGGGTACAGACAAACCTCACTACCTGATAGCTACACCGGGCGGGGATTATTTGTGGCGGGGAGATGTGCCGCTGAAATTAGACGTATCTGTTACAGACTCAGATATGTGCTTACCATTGATAGCGGCTATCAACGATTTTCACAATTATACGAAGATCCGTTTTGTGCCTTACAGCAACCAAGATGATTTTATTACGATACGCATAGGAGATCCGGGACAGTACAGGTCTGGCGTATCGGCAACAGGCAGAAGAGCGGGCGGGCAGGAAATTGTGATTAGGAAGGGTGGAGCCAAGGCAACGTTCATTCATGAAATGATGCATGCACTGGGCGTGATACATGAGCACCAGCGCCCGGACAGGGATAAGTACATAAAGTTCAATCCGCAAAATTTAATAGACCCGGTACTGGCAGGAGATTACGTTATAAAGCAAGGATATACAACCTACACTCCCTATGATTATTCTTCTGTTATGCACTATGATGGCGCTATGGCAAAGCCGGGTACCAAGATATTTGAATGTAAAAATAATAACGTGATAGTGCCTTGCCCTGTTACTATGGGCGGCAGTAAACTTTCATACAATGATATGGACGGCCTGAATGAAATGTATAAGAATGTGCAGTTCTCAGGCGCAGGCTTTACAACGCCGGGCTATCCTATCCCACCGACAGGCAATGATACCGGTGATATCTACATAGGTTGGGATTATAAAGATGTGCAGATGCGAAGGTCTATGAATGGCGGGAACCGGCTGATACTGGTGACCGCAGAAAACGCTTTTAGACTGAAAGTAAAGGCACCTCAAACGATCAACCATTTTAACAGTTGCGTATGGGCATATACCAATTACGCTACTTCCGATCCGGTATTGGTGTATACAAGTGGTACTACCATTACTGAAAGTCCGGGATGGCCCCGCACGCCAAAAAAATATGACACATCGACTCACACAAATATCCGTATGCCGAAGTTGCCCGTGCCGTTTGAACAGCTAAGTATAGAGCTGGATATAAACGAAGCGGCATGGATGCCAGGGAAAACAAATGTAAATCCATATGGCAGATATGGCAGGTTCTTTCCGTGGCTGGAATTCGTTAAGTCTGAGAATGGAAGGCAGGCTTATAGGGTTAATGGTAAATGGATAGACGAGCGGGATATGAGACGGGGTATGAGAGATGTGATAAAAACCATCAACCGGAGAAGGATACAAAGCGACGGCCCAATGAATGAACCGGATGGTTTTGGTCCCGGAGACCCGAGGTAGTGATCATGAAGATTTTTAAAAACCTATAATGTTGTTAATATACTTACAGGTATGCAATAATGCGGCGGGGACTTAGTTATTTAGGGTCTCACACTATGCTGCAATTTGACAGATACCGGAAAAAGTATGGCGACCATACGGTAATAGAGGTGCCCGCACTGGAACTGCGACAGGGCATATACCGGCTGCAGGGAACCAACGGCAGCGGCAAGACCACGCTCATAAAATCTATAGCAGGGCTGATACCCTATGACGGTAACATAACCGTAGCAGGCAATAACATAAGAAAGGACCGCATAGCCTATACCGCCACTGTGAACTATGCTGAGGCAGAACCACAGTACCCCGACTTTGTTACCGGCAACGACCTGGTAAGATTTTACGCAGCCACCAAGAAGGCCACTGCTGAACAGGTGATACAACTTACCGAGGCAATGGGCATAGCAGAATATGCAGGTAATAAGCCAGGCACCTACTCCAGCGGAATGGCCAAGAAACTGTCACTGGTGCTGGCATTTATGGGCCGGCCGAAACTGGTACTGCTGGATGAGCCGCTGATAACACTGGATGTACAAGCCGTAGCCAACCTGCAGCAACTGGTGGCGCAGTACCTGCAACAGGGTGTTACTTTCCTCATCACATCTCACCAGGAAATGGACAACCAACTGAATGAACCTGTGCGCCTGCTCATAAAAGATAAAACCGTGGTAAGGTCATGAACGGTGTATTGCACAAAGTATTTACCACACGCTACTACAAACTGAACACAGGATTTTTCCTGCTGCTGTTCATACTATTGTTCGGGCTGCTGAACGGGCAGGCGACCATAGACCTGCACCATGCGATAATGCAGGCAATAACGGGCTCATGGGTGTACTGCGGCATAGCAATGCTGGTATGGACGCTGTACAATATAAAGTGCATAACCTTCTGCATCAAAGAACTGGATGAACCGAAAAATATGTTCCTGTACAGTATGCAGGGCTTAACCAACGCATGGCAATATCTGCTGCTGCTGCGCACACATGCCACGCTGTACCTGCCGTTGTTGGTATATGCTGCAGTGACTACGTGTGTGGGCATTGCAGAACATGAGTACGCACGCACTGCGGTGTTCCTGCTGTTTGTAACAGCGAGTTGTATGGCAGGCGCATGGGTGTACCGGCAAAAGATAAACAACAGCTGGAATCAGCCATTGATACAACTGCCTGATGTAGGCCCGGGTGGTAAGAAGAGTTTTTCATTTTACCTGGTTCATTATTCGCTGCACTACCGCAAGTGGACGTTCATAGGTATCAAGCTGCTGTCGCTATTGCTGCTGCAGGTAATGGTAACTGCCAACAGTAACAAAATGAGCCGCGAGGCAATATGTGTGCTGATCATGTTCCTGGTGTCGGCACACTCGCTGCTGCCGGTATATTATGTGCGGTTTGTGGAAGAGGGGATGCCGTTCCTGAGGAACATGCCCATAAGCCTGGTGAAGCGATACAGCATGTTTGTGATCACCTACGCAATCATTTTTTTGCCGGAGTTGTTGTTCCTGCTGCTGAATGAGCAGCACATCATGCCGGTGCAGCTTATAGCATCGCTGTATGCGGTGGCCATATCGCAACTGCTGCTGTACACTGCGCTCCTATAC
>CAYZKL010000115.1:0-2626 GCA_964478855.1 uncultured Flavipsychrobacter sp. | reverse complement strand
CAGAGCGTTACAGTATGTGGGTATGCGGTATCTTTTTTGTAACACTGCTGCTGCTGGCATCGCTGAACCTGTGGCCGGTATTTGTTGCCGAACTGGTAGTGGCTACGGTGCTGTATGTGGTGCTTTATGAAAGGTATGAGGCGGTAGTGGGGAACGAGTAAACATTGGCATGTATCCACAGGGGTAAGGATACGGGTATACTATCAATGTAAAAGGTCAGCTACTTTTCATAGCTGACCTTTTTAATTTCTGGTATCGGGGAAACTTATTGCTTCAACAACTTTTCCTGGTAGATGATCTCGCCATCGGTAGTGTAGAGGCGGATAACATACATGGCTGAAGGCAAGGCGGCCAATGACAGTGTATTGGTATTGAACGCTTCGCTCACCACCTGGCCAAACATATTATATGCCCTGATGGTAACCTTATCTATACCGCTAACTGTAACAGAGTTGGTAGCAGGGTTCGGGCTGATAACGATATCAGTAGCATTAACACTATTGACCGCAGCAGTACCTCCCAGTTTTGCTATCCACATATCCTGTCCGCCGTGATGGCCTGACACATCACCATCGGTAGAGTAGGTGAGACCGCAAACAATGTAGCTGTTGGGAGCGACCTCCTGTATTGATTTGGCCCATTCATCCATGAATCCGCCATAACACTTCTGCCAGGTGAGGCCGCCCGATGAAGAAACCTTTACCACCCAAAACTCGTTGGCACCATGAGAGCCGGCAATATCACCATCTGTTGAATTGGTCTGTCCCGCAATGATGAAGTTGCCATCACTGGCCTGGATAACGCTTGCAGCAATATCGTTGAAGCCGCCACCAAGGCATTTCTGCCATTGCAACGAGCCGGAGGAATTCAGTTTCACCACCCATGCATCTATGAGTGCGTGTTTGCCGGAAACATCGCCGTTATTGTTGGTCTGTGTCTGGCCCACTACTACATAACCACCATCTGCTGCCTGTACCACAGACATGGCCCTGTCTTCATCAGTACCACCAAGTGATTTCTGCCATGTTATGACACCGGAAGAATTGATCTTAACGACCCAGAAATCTGTAAAGCCATGATTGCCGGTAACATCACCATTGGTAGCATCGCTGTAGCCTGCCACTATATAGCCGCCGTCTGTGGTCTGCTGAATGGCATTGGCAACATCAACGCCTGTACCGCCAAACGATTTTTCCCAGGTGAGTGCACCGGTGGAAGTTATTTTGATGACCCAGATATCGTCGAGGCCATGATGAACAGTGATATCGCCGCTAACGGGTGAGTTGCTGTAACCTGCCACAATGTAGCCGCCATCGGTAGTTTGCTGAATAGCCGTAGCACGCTCAGAGCCACCACCGCCATAACATTTCTGCCAGGATATGGTACCGGTGGAGGTTAGCTTTACCACCCAATAGTCATCGGACAAAAGACCATGCAGGCCGGTAACATCACCATCATCTGAAGACGTATAACCGGTGACGATGTATCCGCCATCGGAGGTTTGAATAATAGATGATGCAATATCATCGCCGGTGCCGCCGAGCGACTTCTGCCACTCCAGACTGCCGGTAGCAGACATTTTAACTACCCAGAAATCGCCGAAGCCGTGATTGCCGGTGACATCACCGTTATTGAACGAGTTCTTGCCGCAGGCTATGTAACCGCCATCGGTGGTCTTGCGTACACAGTTAGCCACTTCGTCATTGATACCACCGAAACATTTTTGCCACTGCAGTGCAGGCTGGGCGTAAACAGCAGTGCTGATGATAAAAGGAGCAATAAAGGATAAGAGTTTTTTCATTGGGTTTTGATTTAGTATAAAAGCTAAGATATGTAACATTATATATAAAAAGAAATTTTACGAAAATTACCGTTGGGCAGGGATAGCAGGTAAAGTGAATAATCAAAGCTAACTTTGCGGGTATGTCCTATTTTAAAACCAGCCGGCCGTTTGTGATAGCAGGGCCCTGCAGTGCGGAAACGCGTGAGCAGGTGCTGGGCACAGCAGCAGCACTGAGCACCATGAATGTGCAACTGTTCAGGGCAGGGATATGGAAACCCCGTACCCGGCCGGGCTCGTTTGAAGGGAATGGCCTGCAGGCGCTGGAATGGCTGCAGGAGGTGAAACGCATCTATAAGATGCCGGTAACGGTGGAAGTGGCAGAGCCTGCCCATGTGGAACAGGCGCTGAAGCATGGCGTGGATGTGGTATGGATAGGAGCGAGGACTACGGTCAACCCCTTCCAGGTGCAGCACCTGGCCGATGCGCTGAAGGGCGTGGCGATACCGGTAATGGTGAAGAACCCCGTGAACCCCGATGTGGACCTGTGGGAAGGCGCAATAGAACGATTTGAAAAAGCAGGCGTGCGGGAAGTAGCGGCGATACACAGGGGCTTTTCGGGCTACAGCAGTGCGGTGGGCTACCGCAACCAGCCCAACTGGCCGATACCCATAGAACTGAAAAGGCGCAGGCCTGAGCTGGCCATCATCTGCGACCCGAGCCATATAACCGGCAGCAGGGACCGCATAGGTGAGGTGGCACAGAAGGCACTGAATATGCACTTTGAGGGCCTGATGATAGAAACGCATCCCCGCCCCGATGAAGCATGGAGCGATGCCGCACAGC
>CAYZKL010000114.1:8663-9286 GCA_964478855.1 uncultured Flavipsychrobacter sp. | reverse complement strand
TATCCATATAGCCAATACCGTATCGTGGAATGCAGCATTTTCGTTGGCAGGTATTGGTATGACCATCGGCTTGATCATTTTCATTTTCACCAAACGCTCACTTGGCCCTATAGGCTTATCACCGCTACTGGATAAGCTACCCGCAAACAAGATCAGGATGTATGACATAATGGTGTATATAGGTTCGCTTGCCATCATACCGCTTATCCTTTTGCTTGTTTCCAATTCTACTTACACAGACATCTTCATGTACACAGTAGGGCCACTTACATTGCTCTACATTATTTATGAAGCAATGAAGTATGGCAAAAAAGAAAAACAACAATTATTTGCGGCTATGGTGTTCATTATCTTCTCCATATTTTTCTGGGCATTCTTTGAGCAGGCTGGTGGTTCATTGAGCCTATTTGCACGCTACAACCTTAACCATTCAGTAGCAGGAATGACCATAGACCCTAACGAAGTGAACAATTCATCCAACTCGTTTTTTGTAATCGCACTGAGCCCTGTTGTGGGTTTGCTGTGGTTATGGTTGAATAAAAGAAAACTGGAACCAAATACTGTGGTGAAATTCGGCCTCGGGTTCCTGTTCCTCAGCATTGCATTTTATGTGTTCTATTACA
>CAYZKL010000114.1:3669-8653 GCA_964478855.1 uncultured Flavipsychrobacter sp. | reverse complement strand
TATTACACGCGTTTCTTTGCTGATGCTAATGGTATCACATCATTGAATGTATTTACACTGGCTTACCTCATCATCACTATTGGTGAGCTCTGCCTGTCGCCTATCGGTTTGTCTATTATGACCAAATTATCACCAAAACCGCTGCATGGTGTTATGATGGGTATGTGGTTCCTGGCGAGCGCTTACGGCCAATATGCAGCTGGCATACTGGGAGCAGGTATGGCTACAGTAAACGAAAAAGCATCACTCACCGAAAAAATGCTCTCTTATACTGAGGGGTATAAACAACTGTCTATATATGCGCTGGTTGCAGGCGTGGTCTTGATCATCATTGCGCCACTGGTGAGGAAGTTAATGAATGGGGTACATTAAAAAATTACCACGATGATGAAAATTTCATTTTTATTATTAGCTGCGTTGTTGTGTTGCGTTCAACTGCATGCGCAAAAAAAAGCGGATTCTACTAAAATATACCATATACAGGATTCACTAATTGTTGACTGGGCTATAAAAAGGCAACAATCACAAGACCTGGATCCATCACAATTAAATAGATTAATGATGGATACAGTGGCCATAATAATGCGCAAAAGAGGAGTTAAGCATTGGGAATACAAAGAACCGGGATATATTAACCCCTGTGATGAATTAATTCAGCAAAGGATAGATGAAGAAATAAGAAGAGACACACTTAACAGAATACCGGGAAAACAAAGAAGACACTTGCATGGGCAATTCGGGAATGAAAATAATTAATAACAATGCCTGGTAAATACTTACAGTCACTATTTAGGACTTTCAAATAGCAGGGATAACGATCATTAAAGTGAGCAATATCATCTTATCTGCTCGAGAATATCTTTACCTTCGCGAAAGATATTCTCAATCATGGCCGAAAGTCACCCTCATTCCGAACAGCATTTCCAAAGCTCTGACCTTGTCAGGGATATTGTGATAGGCATGAGCGATGGCCTTACGGTACCTTTCGCATTGGCCGCAGGGCTTAGCGGTGCTGTAAGTACTAACGACATTGTAATTACAGCCGGCCTGGCAGAAGTAGCTGCAGGATCCATAGCCATGGGTTTGGGGGGCTTCCTGGCAGGCAAGACCGAACAGGACCATTACGCATCAGAACTGAAGCGGGAGGAATGGGAAGTGGACAATCTGCCGGAGCGGGAGAAAGAAGAAGTGCGGGTGATATTTGCCGATATGGGTATGAGCGAAGAAACCCAGAAGCAGGTAGTAGAGGAAATGTCGAAAGATAAGGCCAAGTGGATAGACTTTATGATGCGCTACGAACTGGGCCTGGAAAAGCCTAACCCTAAGAGAGCCCGTAACAGTGCACTGAATATCGGCTTATCTTATGTGGCAGGTGGGCTCGTACCACTCTCCCCTTACTTTTTCACTGATACACCATATGAGGGCCTGAAATGGTCAGCAGCTATCACTGTCATCTGCCTGTTCATTTTTGGTTTCTTCAAGGCTAAGGCTACCGGGCAGAATACATGGGGCGGCGCTATAAGGGTCACGTTCATCGGCTCGGTTGCTGCCGCCGCTGCTTTCTTCATTGCCCGCCTGCTGAATCATTAAACTTCATTTGCTAAAATTTTCCAGCATACTTGCAGCGGATGATCCCATTCATTTGCTTTGAATTTCAATGCACTTAAAATTTACAACCCACAACATGCAAAAAGAAACGGATAACAAAAAGAAAATGACTGTTTCCAGTCGGGGCCGAAGCTTCCTTTATGCCTTAAATGGAATAATGGAACTATTCAGACAGGAGCCAAATGCAAAACTTCATGCAATAGCAACGGTATTGGTCATTGGTGCATGTGTTATCAGGCATATCAATTCAGGACAATGGATAGCAATTGTATTAGCCATTGCGCTAGTATGGATAACAGAAGGTATAAATACCTGCATCGAAAAACTGTGCGACTTCGTAGGGGAAAACAAATGGCATGGGGAAATAAAAGTGATCAAAGACATAGCAGCGGGGGCAGTACTTATTGCGGCATTGACAAGTATCGTTATTGGTATCATCGTATTCTTTTTATAACATAAATGCCTCATATCCTACAGATAACAGACAAACGAACCTTAAATTTTAACTTTTACAGACAAACTAAAGTCTGCAAAGCGCTATCCTTTTTATTATATTTGCCCACCCTGAACATATAGGAATAATGCGCAGTATTTTCATTAAGGAAATAAATTCATTTTTTAGTTCCATTGTAGGCTATGTGGCCTTACTGGTTTTTTTGATCGCCTGCGGCCTGTTCCTGTGGATCATTCCTGATTACAGCATACTGGAATATGGCTATGCGTCAATGGACCGCTTTTTCGATATCGCACCATGGCTGCTCCTGTTATTGGTACCGGCGGTTACTATGCGCTCCTTTGCCGACGAGTTTCGCACCGGCACTATCGAGTGGCTCTCCACTAAACCGGTTACCGATGTAGAGATCATACTGGGAAAATACTTTGCCACGCTGGCACTTATCGCTTTTGCCCTATTGCCCACATTGGTGTATGTCTATACCATAGGCAATCTTACCAGCGTTGATATCCGCCTGGATTCGGGTGCCATCATTGGTTCATATATTGGTTTGTTCTTCCTGGCTGCCACATTTGGTGCAGTAGGTATATTCTGCTCCTCACTTACGGCTAACCAGGTAGTAGGCTTTCTTATAGCCCTGCTTGCCTGTTACCTGCTATATACTGGTTTCGAGCAGCTGAGCAAATTGCCTAAATTCTCAGAAGGACTGGACTACTACCTGAGTATGATAGGTATGGAATTTCATTACAAATCAATTAGCAGGGGCCTCATAGTCTCCCGCGATGTTGTTTACTTTTTGTCAATAATCATCTTATTTATATCTCTTACCCGCTATTCGCTGAGTACACGTACTACCGGCACCGGCAGAATAGGGTAAGCTTTTTTAGCTATGGCTGCAACACCAGGTAATAAACAAAGGCAAAAACAGGCTATGATACGCATCGTTATCATGGCTGCCATATTGATCTGTGTCAATGTGCTGGCATCTTATTTTCATAAAGGGCTGGATCTTACCAAGGAAAATCGTTTTACGCTCTCCCCTTCTACTAAAACCCTGCTGAGCAATATGCAGGAAGTTGCCGTTGTAGAGGTTTATCTGAAGGGTAAATTCCCGGCACAACTGCAAAGGTTACAGGAAGCAGTGCGTGAACGGCTGATGTCATTCAAAGACATTGCTGGCAATCATATCATTTTCAGGTTTATCGATCCGTTTGAAGGCAAGACAGATGCCGAGCAGAAACAGATAGCTCATGACCTTGCCAACAAAGGCATCCGCTTCCTGCAATTGTCTACAGGTGATGAGCAGGATTTTTCCATGAAAGTATTCTTTCCGTATGCACTTGTTCATTATAACGGCAAGGAAGTACCTATAATGTTGCTGGAAGATCCGCCGGGCAAAACACCTGCCGAAAAGATAAGTGCTGCAGAAGCAACCCTGGAATATAAATTTGCTACTGCCATCAATTTGCTCAGCCAGCCCACGCGCAGCCGTGTGGCCTACATGATGGGCAATGGCGAGGAACTGGGCATTAATACTTATGACATGCTCACTTCGATATCCCGTTATTACGACCTGGATACCGTGGACCTGGCGCATATCACACATATACCTATGGCATATGATGCCATTCTCATCGTTAAGCCTACCACACCATTCTCAGTAGCACAGAAAGTGCGCATAGACCAATATGTGATGCGTGGCGGGCACGTATTATGGGCGATCAATAACCTCAATGCCACAACAGACAGCCTTCGCTCAGGAGCTATGGTAGCCATGGAATATGGTCTGGAACTGGATGACATACTGTTCAAATACGGTGTCCGTATCAATAATGATGTAGTTCAGGATATGCAGTGTGTGCAACTGGGGCGCATGAACAGGGATGGCGGAATGGAATTAAAAAACTGGCCTTACTTCCCAAAACTGAACCCTACTGCAGACCACCCTATCGTCAGGAACATGGACTTTATACTTGGTGGATTTACAAACAGTATGGACACTATCAAGAGTTCAGGCATATCTAAAACCGTACTGTTGACGACCTCTAAGTACAGCCTTAAAGCAGCAGCACCTGTGCGCATCAGCATGTCTGTGATGAACTATCCTTTGCAGCACGAGATATACACTAAATCATACCTGCCTGTTGCGGTATTGATGGAAGGCAAGTTCCACTCTACTTATGAAAATATCCTTGCGCCGGCTTCTATCAAGTTCCTTGATTCCATCAATCAACCATTCAAGCCGGTATGCGACAGCAGTAACAAAATGATCGTTACCTCAGTAGGTGATGTGTTCATGAATGACTACTCCACGAAAGACGGAGTGCTGCAAATGGGCTATTATAAATGGACCGGAGAGTTCTTCCAGAACAGGAGCTTTATGCTCAACTGCCTGGAATACCTTACCAGCAATGCAGGCATACTGGAATCCCGCTCAAAAGAAGTAAAACTCAGAATGCTGGATTACGGCCGTGCAAAGGATGAGAAAACACAATGGCAGTTTGTGAATGTGGCAGTCCCGATTGCTGCTGTGTTTATTTTTGCATCCTGTTATTTCTTTTTCCGCAAGCGCAGGTATGAAATAAAAGTTCAGCCTAAATCTTAAAATCCTATCTATGCGTAAGACCATTGTATATCTGGTAATTCTTGCAATCCTTGCTTTCGGAGTGTATTATTTCATCTTCAGCAACAACGACAATCCGTTCGGATCATCTGAAGCTGGCTTTACCATTAAGGATACCGGATCGGTGGGACGTATATTCCTTGCAGCCAATGATGGTGAATCGGTATTGGTGGAACGTACTGATTCCGGCTGGATGGTGAATAAAACATACAGGGCGTTGCCAAGTACACTCAATGACCTGATGACGACATTGTACAAACAGTCTGCACTTTACCCCGTAACCCAGAGCGCATACGACA
>CAYZKL010000114.1:0-3637 GCA_964478855.1 uncultured Flavipsychrobacter sp. | reverse complement strand
GATCAAAGCACTTTCCACAGATGGCACCAAAGTAGAGATCTACGACCGCAAAGGGAAAAAGATGAGCGTATTCTATGTGGGAGGTACTGCGGTAAATGACCTGGGTACCAATATGCTGATGGACGGCGCCACGAAACCATATGTAGTGCATGTACAGGGATTCAACGGATATCTTACACCACGTTATTCATCGAAGCTGAAAGACTGGAGAGACAGAACTGTCTTCAATATTCCTGACAATGAAATAAAAAGCATCTCTGTTCAATATCCCGGTAAGCCCGGCAGTTCTTTTACACTGGTAAGAGAAAATGGAGGATTCACCGTAAAAAGCGATACCCCTATTGTAAACAATAAGGAGGCGCTGAATATGCGCAGGGTAAATGCTTATCTGAAATACTTTACAGATATCCATTGCGAGGGTTACCTGAATGGTGTAAGAGAAATGGACACCACTCTCAAGGTAGCACCTAAACAATCGACAATAGAGGTAGAAGGTATGCACGGACAGCACCAGCGTATAGATATATACTGGATGGCGATAAACCAGCGTAGTAAGAACAGGATAAGCTCCAACTCAGAGGTGCCTGATGACTATGATGCTGACAGGCTATATGCGGTTATCAACAACAATAAAGACACTGTAATGATACAGCAGTTTGTTTTCGGGAGGATATTCCGCAAAACCTACGAATTCTTTGAAAAGGATGTGGCACAACCTGCCAATTATAATCCTAACGAAGTGCCGCGTAATGTGATCATGAAAAAGTAGGTCATTTTACTAGTCCCCTTAGTTCATCAAACTCCATATCTATTATCTCCCGGTCTCTGTCTTTGCGCCACTGGTAGTGCCACCATTCAGTTGGCACATGTCCGAAGCCATGCCTGCTCATCGTACTCTTTAACAGCCTCCTGTTGGCCAGCACCTGCGGTGGCAATAAAGCAAAGTCATGATGTGCGCTGTCTGTAAAGTTATCAAAGCCGGTACCCATATCCAGTTCTTTGCCTGTCTTCAGGTCTATGAGCGTAATATCTACAGCCAGCCCCCTGTTATGGTTACTGCCTTTCCTCGGATTTGCAGCATAATGCCTGTCTGATACCAGCCTCCATATCTTACAGGTAACGCTGAATGACCTGAATGCGTCGTATACCTTTAGTGCCAGTCCCTTCTTTTTAAATTCCTCCTGTACGTCTTTAAGCGCATATGCAGGGCCTTCCTGCAGGTAAGCTACCGGACGGTCGTACAATATTTTGTGCGTGAAATTATATACCGTTGCATAACGCATATCAACCACCAGCTCGGGTATTACCCTTTTGAGTGCAACCAGTTTCTTAGCAGGATCCTCTGCTATTGCTTTAAGGTATGCCTCTTTACTATCGATCACTTTAGCCTCTGTAGCACACTTTTGTCCATAACAGTTGGGGGCACCCACCATGATTACAATAAATAAAAAGCGAAACACTCGCATCATTATACCCGGCATTTAAAAAATTCGTTTAATCGGCAATAAACCCAACACTACTTAATTACAACCCATAGTTACAAAAAATACCAACACGGGCTATTATCGCCATGTATCTATCTGGTTATCACTCCTTTGAACCTTGATGTTCTGCCTCATTATACTATCTTTGACACCCGTTAAACATCGTTTATGTCCGCACGCAGTTGCTCATTTTTGATCTTATTAGCCTTTACTCTTGTGGCCAATCATGCTGCTGCGCAGAACCCATCCGGCAACTGGCCGCCTAAAGACTGGCCACACAATGCAAAAAATTGCTTTCACCTGTTGTCTAATACCTACCAGTGTAACTGGATAAACTTCACCATAAAGAAACCGCTTGAAGGCACAATAGTAAGCTACGATACGGATACAAAAGACAACAAAAACGCCAATAGTATCTCTGTAGCAATTGTAAAGACCGCAAATGACACGGTACGAGTACTGCATAACGGAGCCTATAATCTGAAAGCAGGAGATAAAGTAAAGTTTACCGCTGCAAATGAACCTGAACATGATGTCTTCGCCCCGATAGACCGAAACTTTTACCTGGAAGTAGAAAAAAAGGGGCACAACCCCATATGCAGGATCAACCGGTACGACAATCAGGTTCTGCGTACCACATGGGGCAAAGTTGCCAAAGACTGATTTTTCAGCCCAACACTGCTTTTAGATATCCTTAGCATACAGGTATCTTTCTATCCATTACCTTTGTAGCCTTATATTCGTACTCATGAAAATGAATAAGGTACTAGACAAACTGGGAATAGACAAAGTAAATGAAGGCGCCGCAACCGGAACCAAGTGGCTGAAGGCCGGTGGTGAAAAGATAAACTCTTACTCTCCCGTTGATGGCAAACTCATTGCATCTGTAACTACTGTTACCCGTAAAACATACGACAAAGTCATAGACCAAGCACAGGCTGCCTTTGCAGAATGGCGCATGTGGCCCGCACCCAAGCGTGGCGAAGTAGTTCGCCAGGTGGGCGAAGCCTTACGCAAATACAAAGAACCATTGGGCAGGCTCGTTTCCTACGAAATGGGCAAAAGCCTTCAGGAAGGTTATGGCGAAGTGCAGGAGATGATAGACATCTGCGACCTTGCTGTTGGCATGTCCCGCCAGCTAAATGGCTTGACCATGCACAGCGAGCGGCCTATGCACCGCATGTATGAGCAGTGGCATCCGCTGGGTGTTGTGGGCGTCATCAGTGCGTTCAATTTCCCTGTGGCCGTATGGAGCTGGAACAGTATGATCGCATTTATCTGCGGTAATACCTGCGTCTGGAAACCATCTGAAAAAACACCGATCTCCGCACTGGCTTGCCAGAATATAATAGCAGAAGTACTCAAAGCCAACAATGTGCCCGAAGGTGTTTGCGGATTGGTTATCGGAGACCGTGAGTCGGGCGAGTGGATGAGTAACGATAGCCGTGTACCTCTGGTATCCGCAACAGGCTCTACCCGTATGGGCAAAGCAGTTGCCGGCGCAGTTGCTGGACGCCTCGGACGTTCGCTGCTGGAGCTGGGTGGCAATAATGCCATCATCATCTCTCAGCATGCCGACCTGGAGATAGCACTTATAGGATCGGTGTTTGGTGCCGTGGGTACAGCAGGGCAGCGTTGCACCACTACCCGCAGGCTCATCATACACGAAAGCATCTACGATGTATTTAAAAAGAAACTCGTAAGCGCATACAAACAATTGGTGATTGGCGATCCGCTGGATGAAAAGAGCCATGTTGGTCCGCTTATTGACAAGGACGCAGTAGCAGCATATATCAATTCGATAAAGGAAGTAAAGAAAGCTGGTGGCAAAGAAGTAGTGGCAGGTGCTGTATTAACAGGCAAGGGTTATGAAAGCGGCTGCTATGTAAAGCCTTGCATTTTTGAGGTAGAGAATGAATGGCCAATTGTTCAGCATGAAACATTTGCACCCATCCTGTACCTGATGAAATACAGCAAGCTCGAAGATGCCATTGCTATGCAGAACAATGTACCACAGGGCTTATCGTCTGCTATCATGACACTGAACATGCGTGAGGCAGAACAGTACTTAGCTCATATAGGCAGCGACTGTGGTATTGCCAATGTGAATATTGGCACAAGCGGTGCCGAGATAGGCGGAGCGTTTGGTGGAG
>CAYZKL010000113.1:0-9290 GCA_964478855.1 uncultured Flavipsychrobacter sp. | reverse complement strand
TCCTATGTAGAAAAATGAAATCTGGCACGGTTTTGGATATTAATAATTAATTATTGAAGAATTTGTGATGTAAGAAAATACTGTCTAACTTTAAGGTATAATCTAGTTCTAACCAATAAAAACGTTGCCTATGTTTTTTACAAGAACTCACAATTACCAGTTTTCCATTTCTAAGGAAGAATTAAAACAACGTCTTATTGGCAAGCATGTAAAGATCCACAACATGGATTTTGAGGTGCTGGAAAATGAGAATGGTGCCCTCAGCATTATTCCTCACGCCGAGCAGACAGACGAGATCAAAACACTTCCGGTAACAGAAATTATGTTTAAGGAAGGAGCAGGCAAAACAAGTGTATCGGTAAAGTCAACAATGCGCCAGCTGGATTCAGGGGGCCCTTGGCTGATCATTATCTTTTGCTCGTTCCTGTTCATCGCGTCGGGAGTGCTATTTGTTGTTGCGCCAAATGAGGAGATACTTACGTACACACTGTTAGGTGTTGGTCTGGTGATCTTCACGTTTTTCGTGATACGTATGCAAATGGGCTATTTTGATTACGTGCGTAAGATTCACAGCTATGTAAAGAACGGCGGTACAGCTGTTACTGCCGAAGCTGTTGCCACTTTTGCATAAGGCTTAACATCCCCTCCCGAAGGACCTTCTTCTTATTTGCCTTATATCTTTTTTTAGAAATTTACCGAAAAACTGAAATTGAGATCCGCTTAAAAACGGGTACAGACTACTCTATGTATTTTGCCAGCGTGTCAATAGATACCTCGCCGGTATATATTTTCAGCAATTTCCGGTCATGCCCATATATGTTCATCTGGGGTAATGACTGGTAGAGGAAACAATTGTCTATAAAATTAGTACTGTCTGTGCCCAGGTACATAGGCTCATGCTCAAAAACATGGAATGCTTTGGCGAAGTCGGGCATATAAGGCCTCATCAATGGTTTTGCCATTAGTATGATCTTCGACCGCTTGAATTTATCTATATTTTTTCCCAGCCTCTTTGTCTCATCTTCGCAGTGCGCACATGTGGGATTGAACATCATCACAAATAGGTTTGCACCATTATCAAAATCTTCATTTGTCATTACGGCCTTTCGTTGCGTTACTTTCGTTGCCGGTTTACTTGCACTTTCATCCGCCTTACGGGTACGATGTTTTTGTATCAGCTTATCCCCTGATGAATTTGTCGGTGTATCCTGTACAATGGTCAGTAAAAGCTGCGGCATGGGAGCGCCTACCTGCTTATAGTCAATTTGAGAATCATCCTGCTTTTCCGTAGTTTTAACAGGTGTGATGCCTACACGCTGTGCATGTGCGGAAAGGGTGATAACTGACAATGCGGTCAATAATAACTTACGTAACATGAGGCTAATTTAGGATATTTAGTTGAATACGAAATCATAAAATCAATGTCAGGTAATAACATACCGCTGGCTGAGCGGATAAGGCCAAAATCACTGGAAGAATTTATAGGGCAGGAACACCTTGTAGGGCCGGGAAAAGTGCTGGAGCAGATGGTGCGTAGCCGCAAGGGTCATTCTATCATGTTCTGGGGACCGCCGGGCGTGGGTAAAACCACGCTGGCACAGATAATAGCTCGTGCATTGGATATGCCGTTCTTTACGCTCAGCGCCATAGATAGTGGAGTGAAGGATGTGCGGGCAGTAATAGAGATGGCACGCAAAAGTGGCCATGCGCTGTTGTTTATAGATGAGATACACCGGTTTAACAAAGCACAGCAGGACAGCCTGCTGGGGGCTGTAGAAAAGGGTGTCATTACGCTGATAGGCGCCACAACCGAAAATCCATCATTCGAGGTGATCAGCGCATTGCTTAGCCGCAGCCAGGTATATGTATTGAAGCCGCTGACCGAAGAACATATGATGGCTCTGGTACACCAGGCTATGGAGAAAGATGCATGGCTGGAGGCGCAGCATATAGAGGTAAAAGAATGGGAAGCGCTACTGCAACTAAGTGGCGGTGATGCACGGAGGTTGCTGAACCTCGTGGAACTGATCGCTTCGTCATTGCCCGACGATGATAAAACAGTTACCAATAACGTGGTACAGGATATTGTGCAACGTAAAATGGCACTGTATGACAAGACAGGTGAACAGCATTATGATATTATTTCGGCCTTCATTAAATCTGTGAGGGGTAGTGACCCTAATGCTGCTGTGTACTGGCTTGCCAGGATGATAGCAGGAGGCGAGGACCCTAAATTTATAGCGAGAAGAATGGTGATACTGGCGAGTGAAGACATAGGTAATGCTAACCCTAATGCGTTGTTGCTGGCTACCAGTTGCTTCCAGGCAGTGGAGCTAATAGGATACCCGGAGTGCAGGATCATACTGTCGCAGGCCGCTACTTACCTTGCCTCATCACCCAAGAGTAATGCCTCATACATGGCTATCAATAACGCGCAATCGCTGGTAGAGAAAACGGGCGATCTGCCCGTGCCATTACCCATACGCAATGCCCCGACCGGGCTGATGAAGAAAATGGACTATGGTAAAGGGTATAAATACGCGCATGATTTTCCCGGCAATTTTGTGGATCAGGAATTTTTGCCTGAGAAGATAGAAGGCACCAAATTGTATGACCCCGCCAATAATGCTACAGAAGCACGCTTGCGTGATTATCTGCGCAACTGCTGGAAGGATAAATACGGTTATTAAGGCTGTTGCCTAAGGATGAATATTTGTGTGATGTACATGGTGCTATCGGCATCCTTTACTATTCCTATGCCACTAAAGTTGTAGTCACCATCCAGGTTTTTCTTATGCTTAGGGCTGCGGAGCCAACCTTCCACTACTTCTTTTGGTGACAGGCGGCCCGTATCTACGTTTTCGGCAAAGGAATAAACCGGCTTCAGCTGGTGATATATCTTATCCATGCGCTCTTTGTATGCCTCGTTGCTTTCTTCTTTCTTCGCGGCCAGGTCCCTGCTATGCCTTTCGGCTATATTACCAATGAACAAGTTCATACGCAGCGGTTTTGCATTGATGGTTTTACGGTATTCATTTACATACTTCAGCAATTCGTTCTCAAAATCTTTGTATTGGTGCGTAACAAATTGGGCTCTTGTCAACGAAGGGCTGAAGATTATAGCTACAGCTATCATAAATGCCTGGAAGAAATTCTTTGTAGCCATATGTATTTGTTTAATTACCGTATAAATATTTGTGTAAAATATAAATTGCCATTCCTGCCTTTTGCTATTCCTATACCTGTAAGGTTATAATCGCCTTCCAGGTTTTTTTTATGCCCCGGGCTGTTGAGCCAGTCTTCCAGTGCTCCTTGTGCTGTGTTCTGCCCGCTTGCCACATTCTCCGCCCATGCATGAGGTTTAGGGTTTATTTTCCGGCTTAGTGCATCCATACGTTCGTTGAACTGCGGGTGACCGAACTCAACTTTCTTATCGGCCATGTTTTTGCTATGGCTCTGTGCGGCCCGTTTGGCAGCATCATTGGCTTTCAGCGGCTGCAGGCCTAGAGATTTACGGTGCTTATTCACCAGTACCAGTATTTCCGTGGCCATATGGGTGTACGACCCCTTGCTTTGTGCGAATATTGGTGAGCAACACAAAACAAGAGCAATAATGGCAAATACCAATGTTATTTTATACTTCATAAGCATACTTTATGCTAAAAACGTGCCAGTTAAACTACAGTAAATCACAATTTGTCATTACTTTTTTCCGCGATCGGGATATTCCTTATCTGATTTGCATCCCTTTACTTTCCCTTTCTTCCATGCCTTCATATCTTCTTTGTAAAAAACAGTATTGCGGGTAGTGATATAATCAGGGTCGAAGGAAGAAAGGTCTGGTTTGCCGGCATCTGTCCAGGCAGTGTACCAGAGCGATGCAGTAAGGTTTATGGCTGAGCGCATTTGTTTCTCCACCATCCCGTTTAGCAACTCATGATATACATGCGCATATTCGTAGGTGTGGATGGGTTGCTTAAACCTGTTGAGTGTTCGTTTCCCATTCGCATCCAGTTCGTATTGCTTGTCTTCCGGGTTATCCAGCCGCATTTTATTTTCAGCTTTCAGCATAACGTTCACAAGGTTGTAGCTGGAATCAATAATATCCCATGTGGCACGTTCTACATTTTTTATATAGCGGGCTTCACCGGTGTACAGGTTGTAGTTTCTGCCAAAATATTCCGGCAACTGTGCCTCCCAAAAGGCATGCACATTAGACTGGCCGGTAAGTTGCCCGTCTGAGTTTGCTGAAGTATGCAACGGCATATGCGCATCGCCTATATAATGACCAAGGTCAGCGGCAAGAAAGAGTATTTCGGTCTTATTGCCCTTACGAAATGCTTCGGTAAGCTTTGCTACGATTTCCTGTATGTACCATGGCAGTATCCCGAATTTGCTCACAGAGTCGCTGCCAAACTTATCAGTGAGTGCCTCGACCGTTTTGGGCATCATTTCCCGTGACCGGTAATTGTATTTTTCGAGGTTGATGTAATGGCGGGGGACTTCTGCCTTATCGTGCAATGTATGTTTACGCAGATCAGGTATTGTTGATTCTTCAGTAATGAAGTCGGTATGGTTGTAAAAGAACATGCCCATCTCTGCCGGCAATGCCAGTACAGCACCTTTATTGATATGGTTATGACCCCATATGCCCCAGCCGTAAGCTGCATTGATGCCTAAAGCCACTAATAATATTGTGAGTATGCCGTGTCTCATACTGTAAACTTAATAAAATTCAGGAGTTGCAAGATGATCATATTATTATTGAATATTTATTGTGCAGCATATTTGTAATGCTTTGTAAAAAACTACTAACTTTCCAAAAAATACACACGCACAAATGACACATAATCAGGCACTAATAGCAGAATTGCAGATGGAAGCTGCAAACACCAGGAAAATACTGGAACGCGTACCGTTGGATAAAAGCGACTGGAAGCCACATGCCAAGTCTATGGCATTGGGCAGGCTGGCAACCCATGTGGCAGAGATTCCGGGATGGGCATCAATAACGCTCGACCAGGATGTACTGGACTTTGCAGTAGCGGGCTTTAAGCCACATGTTGCTAAGACCAGCGAAGAACTGTTAAGCATACTGGATGAGAATGTGAAGAAAGCTGTGTCATCGCTGGAGAATGCTACTGAAGACACGTTTAACACTATGTGGACCATGAAGAACGGCGAACATGTATTCTTTACGCTGCCTAAGAAGGTCGTTTTGAGAACATTTGCCTACAGCCATAATATTCATCACCGTGCGCAACTGGGCGTGTACCTGCGCATGCTGGACATACCAGTACCCGGTATGTACGGACCAACAGCTGATGAAGGGTAAATGAACATTGTATACTGTATATAACGTAAGGCGCTCTTTGGGCGCCTTATTTTTCAGGTTATTTCCACCAGCAGGATTGGCCGAATTTGAAGGACAGGCCGGCACTTATAAGTCCTTTATAACCTATACCCACCTCTGCAAATGCCCCAAGCCGGGCACCCACCCGCACGCCCAGCGGGCTATAATGCATACGGATCGCATCAAATCCATCTGTTTCTGACTTTGCAGGCGTTGTAGCCGTAGCATTGGTCTCTGTAACGGTACTGATGAACGCAGGGCCTGCACCAAGAAGGGTATATACTTCCACATATTTGCGGAACAGGTAGATATAATATAGCTCTGCAGCAATGGTCTGCTGGCTGCGGCTATAGGTAGAAATGACGGTAGAGGGGTTTGTCCGGTCATTATTCTGGCCTTTCTCCACGGTAGTGCCGAATGTAAACCCAAAAGCCAGCCTGTTGTAGAAAAAGTAACGTGCAGTAATAAAGGCCGGACCTGTATTGCTATTGAACTGCTTGCCGCTGCGCCCTGCAGCCGCATAATCGCCTGCTGCACGGCCGGCAAGCTGATATCCCGGCAGGTGGCCATAAGATACTGTTAGTTCCAGTTGGCCACGGTCTGAGGGGCATTGTGCGGTAGCTGCGGTAGCAGTACAGAACAATATCAATAAGAGCAACGAGGTGATCCGGGCTTGCATGATGCTGTAAGATAAGCATTTAGCTCATTTGGATAATAAGCAAAGGTGAAGTAGGCACAATTTTTTTATAAGAAAATTATTAAAACCATTCTTATGAAAAACAACATCAAATTACACACACTACTTATTGCAGGGCTGCTTGCTGTCAGCTCTTGTAACAGCGACACGTCCAATAACATGGAAAACAAAGCAGATACTGTTTCAGAAAACATAGAGCAGGGAGCAGAAAATATGGCTGCTAATGTAAAAGACGCTGTAAATGGTAATGCTGACTCGAACTTTGTGGTAAAAGCAGCAAGAGCCAATATGGCGGAACTACGTATACTGCAGGCAGGCTGGGACAACGGAACGAACAAAGAACTGAAAGGACATGCTAAAATGATGATAGCAGACCATAAGATGCTGGGCGACAAGGTAATGGCATTCTCTAAATCAAAAGGCTATGTGTTGCCTGCAAGTGACGAGGGAAAGGCAGATGGTGAGTTGGAAAAACTGAGCAAGAAGACAAAAGGAGTTGAATGGGATAAAGAATGGGTGGACCAAATGATTTCGGAGCACAAAGACGCGATCAATATGTTTGAAGACGCACAGGATGATGTGAAAGATGCTGAGTTGAAAACCATTATAGCAGATGCGCTGCCTAAGCTGCGTTCGCACCTGGAAATGATGAAAGCTATGGAAGATAAGATGAAGAAATAATCTGGTTTGTTAGAAGATGATATTGAATTTTAAAGCCCTGCACGGACACCGTGCAGGGCTTTAAAATTTTTATAAAAGTAGAATATTATTGTATCGATATCTTGCGGGAAACAGTGCCGGTGGCAGACTGCAAACGTACTATATACAATCCTTTAGGATAGCTGCTGACATTGGTGTTGATGCTTTGCGTGCCCTGCATATCCTTGTCTGCTATAACTGCGACTTCGCGGCCCAATATATCGGTGAGGGTGATGCGGTAATGATCATTGGTGCCTGCATTGAAGCGGACATTCAGTTCGCTCGTGGCGGGGTTAGGGAACAGTGCCAGTGAAGATTCAATATCATCTGTTTCAGGAATTGCGGTACGTAGTTTCTGGTAGGCATGAGATACGACCTTTGTGTTTACACCGGGGCCTACCGCGGTGCTAATGGTAAGCAATGCCGCATGATAGCCCGGGGTGTACCATGTGTATGATTCCAGCGTATAAGTGCCTACTGTAGGAGTGCCAAACAGGTTGGCGCTATCGCGGAATGTTTGTATGCTGTGAGCGCGCAGTACGTTACTATGCGTTACCGGTCCTGCGTTACCGGGAATAGTAAGTGTGCCCCATGCATCGCAGGTTGTAGTTACACTTCCTGTTTCAGTAGCATAGATAGTAGGGAAGCCCGAAGGGGTATAAGTTACCAAGCCTGCATATGTATCAGTAAATGAAGAACCGAAAGTGAAGGGGTAACGAAGCTGATCTACGGGGTCTGAGTATATAGTATTCTGTGTGGCAGAGCCATAATAACCATTTTGCGAATAACGGGAAACATCAGTAATAAGATAGGTGGTCATAGTACCCCCTGGGTTGACTATGGCCGATGTACTGGCGCTGAACAGCGGGCAACTGGGCGTAGCTGCGCAGGATACCGCTGTACCTGTATCGGTATGGGTAGCGATGAGGCTGCTGAAATTCCAGGTCTTACCTGCACCACCTGCACCCGGAACTATACCTGTGGTATCGCAGATCTTGACAATATATTGATCGCCGAGGTAGGGATTGAAGTTGTCGGGGGTGAGTGTGGTCTGCGCTGATGAGGCGGATGTAACGGTCGCTAAAAGGATAGCGGATAGTAGTTTTCTGGTCATAATAATAGTTTAGGTGTGAAATAATATAGGAATAAAGATACGGGGAAACAGGCGAAAAATATTAAAGTCAGGTATAATTTATGGCTGTAAAGCGTGTATGGTGGCTATTATGACTGCTGTTTTTAATATTATTGCTTTCAGTTAAATAAAGTAGCGTTACGAATATAAATTAGCTTACTTTTGCGTCCCTTTTAGATGTTATCCCACCTTGCAGCAGAGAGAAGATCATGGATATGAGGAAAAGAATTTAAATTTTCTTAAAAAATATTTTGTCGAATAAAAAACTTCCTTACCTTTGCAGTCCCAAATTTTTCGGGGTTTAGAAGATATTTATAAAGTATGTCACAGCGTATCAGAATCAAGCTAAAATCTTACGACCACAATCTGGTTGATAAATCAGCGGATAAAATCGTTAAGACTGTGCGCAATACAGGAGCAGTGGTTACAGGCCCTATTCCGTTGCCAACAGAGAAGAAGATCTTTACCGTATTGCGTTCACCGCACGTAAATAAGAAATCGCGTGAGCAGTTCCAGTTGTGTACGCACAAGCGTCTTCTGGATATCTATACATCTTCTTCGCGTACAGTTGACGCCTTATCCAAGTTGGATCTGCCAAGTGGCGTGGAAGTAGAGATAAAAGCATGAGGCTAAACTCCGGCCCGCTACCAGCGTAGCAAAAGGAGTGATGAAAAGTGTCGAGAAGACATAGTTCTTTAAAAAATTGAATAAACAGCTTATCCCGGCCCACACAAGGACCCGGGCGCTGAGCTAAAACATAATAATAATGAAAGGTATTATTGGTAAAAAAATCGGTATGACCAGCATTTTTGAGCCGAATGGTAAGCAAACTGCTTGTACCATCATCGAAGCTGGCCCATGTGTGGTTACTCAAAAGAAGACCGTGAATACCGACGGTTATGATTCTCTGCAGATCGCTTTCGGCGAAGCCAAGGAAAAGAATACTCCTAAGGCGATGATCAATCACTTCGCAAAGGCAAGCACTACTCCCAAAAGTGTTGTAAAAGAACTCCGCAATTGTTCCATTGATAAACAGGTAGGTGAAAGCATCACTTGTGAAATATTTACTGAAGGTGAAAAGGTAAGCGTTATCGGCACCACGAAAGGTAAAGGTTTCCAGGGTGTTGTAAGGCGTCACGGATTTAGTGGTGTGGGTGAAGCAACCCATGGCCAGCATGACCGTTCACGTGCACCGGGTTCTATCGGTGGTTCATCTTATCCTAGCCGTGTATTCAAAGGTATGCGTATGGCAGGCCGTATGGGTACTGACCGTGTTAAGATCAAAGCACTTCGCGTAGTAAAAATATTCCCTGACCAGAACTACATATTAATAAGCGGTTCTGTTCCAGGCCATAACGGATCTATTGTTTTAATTCAGAATTAATTTAGTCATGCAAGTTGACGTTTTA
>CAYZKL010000112.1:1690-9441 GCA_964478855.1 uncultured Flavipsychrobacter sp. | reverse complement strand
CACTTAGTACAGTAGTATTACCTACACATAATACTGCAGTGCCTGTAATAGCACCCGGGCCGCAAAAAGGTGTTATTGTTACCACACCGTGGCCTGATGTATGCGCACCTCGCATATGCGTAACACCATACCCGATTGTAGCGTCAGTGTATGAAGAGCCTCCGCCGGCACCTGAATAATAAGTACCACCGCCGCCGCCATAATAACCGCCGCCACCGGCACCACCCCATCCACCTGTCAACGAATTACCTCCTATCCCTAATACTCCGGGATTTGCAACATACGCAGTTGTCCCTAATGTCAATTCAAACCAACGACCTGCAGAACCTCCTGAGGTAGAATGTCCTCCATCTCCTGCCCATATCACCCAGCTCGAGCCCCACCAAGTTCCCCATCCCATAGATGGGTAACCATAATTTGCATAACCATGTTCGCCAACAGTATCTCCTCCGTCCCCACCTCTCGACGCATCCGGATACATACCTCCGCCGCCGCCCCACCACCAGGTGTCAAAGCTGGCTCCACCGCCACCACCGGCAACCACAACTCTATTTCCCAAAGCGGTTCCACCTGTGCGCACATCTGATGCGCCGCCGCCACCGCCGCCATAATAGGTCGAGGCAAACCCGCCACCATTGTAACCACCGGCTGCACCTGCACAGCATGTAGAAGGTGCATTGGCACCCCTGCCACCCACAAATACATTCAATACTTGTCCCGGTGTTACAGATAGTGTGCAGATCACACGTCCGCCATATCCGCCGCGAGAAGATGATAAGTAACCATCACCGGCAACGGCACCTTCTGCATTGACGATCACATGAGAATAGCTCGCAGGCACGGTAAACGTTTGCATCCCTCCGGTATAAGAAAATGTACTGGGGGCCTGTGCTATTGCACTACCTAGAGAAAGAAGGATGCAACTTGTAAGTAGGTAAAATATTTTATTCATTGCAATTAATTTTAAGGTTTGCATTAAGGTTTAGATTTTTCTGTATAGGTGTCAGAAAATACAATTTCAAATATAAGCTAATTTGACCATTTTACACCCTGTTTTTACAAGAATTTATTACCAGTCTTTACACACATCATCAATATTGCCAATAGTTAATAAATGGATTGATTATATATTTTGATAATTATAAAGACATACTAAAATAACATCGGATGCGCAATAGATTTTGACTATATCATGTAAAATCGTATGTTTGTATCCTAATTGCTTATCCCATGACCATCACACAGTTAGAATACGTAGTAGCAGTTGCTACATACAAAAGTTTCGTTGCAGCTGCTGAAAAATGCTTCGTGACACAACCTACCCTTAGCATGCAGATACAAAAGCTTGAAGAAGAATTAGGCATCAAGCTTTTCGACCGCAATAAGCATCCTATCGCTATAACCGATATGGGCAGCATTATTGTGGCACAGGCCAAAGTAGTAATCGCAGAATGTGAGCGCGTGCATGAATTAATACAAGGACAGCAAACCACTATATCAGGTACTTTCAAGTTTGCTGCAATACCAACTGTGGCACCTAATATACTTCCTGGCCTGCTGGAAAACTATGCTAAGAATTTCCCTGCAATGAAACTGCAGGTGAAGGAAATGGAAACTAACCAGATCATCATGGCTCTGCGCAACAATGAGATTGATGCAGCCTTGCTCAGCACACCTCTTGAAGAAAATGATATAAAAGAATATCCTTTGTTCTATGAGCCATTCGTTGGCTATTTTTCAGAAGGAGAGAAAGCACTTAAAAAAAGAACCATCAGTCCCGCAGACATTGCCCTGGACAGAATATGGCTGCTCAATGAAGGGCACTGTATGCGCAACCAGATCATTAACCTGTGCAGCGACCAGATACAGAAATTACAATCCGAACGCCCATACCGATATGAATCAAGCAATGTGGAAACACTGCGTAAGATGGTAGAGAAAAATGGCGGCATGGCAGTACTACCGGAACTGGCTACATTGGAATTCAGCGAAGAACAGGCAGACCATATCCGTTACTTCGACAACCCTGAACCTGTACGTGAAATAAGCCTGGTTACTAACAGCCACTTCGTTAGGATGGGTGTATTGCAGAGCCTCATGGATGAGATACTGGCATTGGTACCTGAGAAAATGAGGGTGCAAAAGAAGAACAGGAAAGTACTACGCATACAGAGCGCAAAACTGGAACTGTAACACTTTACAGCACCCTTCTGCAATTTAATTAACTAATCCGCTACCTTTGCGCCGCTGATATGGCAGTTTATTTCGACATCCGGTATTTACCGGAATTTGCAAACGCGGTAGTTACCGTTGGAACATTTGATGGAGTGCATGCAGGGCATCGCTCCATTCTAAAGGAGGTAACTGACCACGCCAAAGCGGTAAAAGGACAAAGCGTATTACTCACCTTCGAGCCGCACCCACGCAAGCTATTGTTCCCCGATCAGCCGCTTGGTATCATTACTCCCCTTCATCAAAAACTGCAACTGCTCACCGAAGCCGGCATTGAAAATATTGCTGTTATCCCTTTTACCCAGGAGTTTGCCAACCTTAGTGCCGATGGCTACATCGAGCATTTTATGGTAAAGTATTTTCGTCCGCACAGTATCGTTATCGGCTACGACCACCGTTTCGGGCACGACAGGAAAGGCAGCCTGAAACTACTGGAACAATACGCGCCTAAATATAATTATCAACTGCTGGAGATCCCTGCACAACTCATTGATGAAGCTACAGTAAGCTCCACACGCATCAGGCATTCCATACTCGATGGTCGGATGGAAGATGCCACACACATGCTGGGCAGGCATTACAGCCTTACCGGCACTGTGGTTCACGGCAATAAATTAGGTCGTACACTTGGCTACCCTACCGCCAATGTAGTACCATCCTTCAACGAACAGGTTATCCCTGCAAACGGTATATATGCTATTACAGCAATGCATAATGGCACTTCATACAATGGCATGCTCAGCATAGGCTACAACCCTACTGTAACAGATAAAAAAGAGCTCCGCATAGAAGCGAATCTTTTTGATTTCGACTCAGATATCTATGGCGATTTGCTTGAGCTCATCTTCCACAAAAAATTAAGGGACGAGCAAAAATTCGATACGCTTGAAGCACTGATAGAACAGCTGCACAAGGATAAAGCCGAAACAAAAAAAGTAATGGAGATCAGTTGACCCACCAATACTTTCTTAATATTTTTCCCCTTCACTCTTTACAAACTCAGCTCCAGGTACACCGGGCAATGGTCTGAATGCACGATCTTAGGCATTATTTCCGCATGCTTTAATTTCTTCGCCAGTGGCTCTGTGACGTTTGCATAATCTATGCGCCAGCCCTTGTTATTGGCCCTTGCTCCGGCAAACTGGCTCCACCAGGTGTACTGGTGCGGCTCCTTATTAAAGTGCCTGAATGTATCTATATACCCACTGCCGAACAATTTATCCATCCATGCTCTTTCAGCAGGCAAAAAACCTGTATAGTTCTTATTGCGCACAGGGTCATGTATATCTATGGCCTGGTGGCAAATGTTATAGTCGCCGCACACGATAAGTTTCGGTCTTTTCTTTTTCAGTTCCGCCAGGAAGTCATAGAACTCATCCAGCCATTGATATTTATATACCTGCCTGTCCTCGCCACTCGTTCCACTCGGAAAATAAGCATTGATCAGCGTTATATCCCCGAAGTCTGCCCTGATCACCCTACCCTCAAAGTCACTCTGCACCAGCCCGTTCCCGTACGAAACACTATCCGGCTGTATCTTGGTAAGTATAGCTACCCCGCTGTAACCCTTCTTTTGCGCCGAAAAAGAAAACACTTCATACCCAGCATCATTGATATCGGCTACCGGCACATCTTCCTTATTGGCCTTTATTTCCTGCAGGCATATAATGTCTGCCGGGTCTGATCTCAGCCAATCTATAAATCCTTTCTTTACAGCACTGCGTATGCCGTTCACATTATATGTAATGATCCTCATCGGAATATTTATTTTTTAAAACGTAAAAATAACCAATCTATTTAAACCTAAAATAATCCTTCATCAGCCATGCTCACATATTCGTGGCCTGCTATGATCAGGTGGTCTATCAGTTTTATATCCATAATAACTGATGCATCTCTCAGCTTTATGGTCAATGCCTTATCTGCTTCGCTCACCCGCTTACTACCCGACGGATGATTATGCGCCACTATTACCTGGTTAGCATTATAGAGCAGGCAGTTTTTTAATATCATCCGCACATCAGCCACGGTAGCGGTTATTCCGCCATTACTCAGAAACTCCTGGCGCAGCAGTTTACTGGCCTGGTTCAGGTACAGCACATAAAATGCTTCGTGGCTCAGGTCCTGCAGGTGAGGCATAATGATCTCTGCTGCATCCCTGCTCTTTTGTATGGTTATTCGTTCCAGCCCCTCGCTCAGTTGCCTTCTCCTCCCCAGCTCCATTGCAGCACATATTGTTATTGCTCTTGCTTCTCCTATTCCATTTATCTTCTTTAATTCCAATATATTCAGCCTCCCTAGTTCACGTAAGTTGTTTCCGGCGAGTTCCAGTGCTTCTCTTGCCAGGTCCAGTGCCGATTTGGCCACTGTGCCACTGGATATAAGTATCGCAAGCAGTTCTGCATCGGTAAGTGCTGCAGCTCCTTTCTGCTGCATCTTTTCCCGTGGCCGCTCATCTTCTACCCAGTTCTTTATACTTTTCGACTCATTCATCAGCAATGAAAATACTGCAAATTTCGACTTTTAAAGCTGTTTATAAGAAATTTCGCTATCCCTATCAGTATACACTATACCGTCTTTGATGCAACTATCAGGCATGACCACTACCTTCGCCACACAAAATGATTATCTGTGGATTATAATTTTGCGTTTGTGCCCTACGATGAAACAGGGTATTTTTCCCGGTTGGTCACCGATTACCTCGATACCAGCCCTGGTACTGAACCTTTTTACACATTCACTCCGGATGAAAAAGGGAGCACAGATGCAATTGAACAAAGAGCAGCATATCCGGTAAACCGTGAATTACTCGTAGCCACGCTTACCAAACAATATGCCGCACTACCCGAAAACAGCAAAACTGCAGCTAACATCCGCTTACTGTTACAGGAAAATACGTTTACAGTGTGTACTGCACACCAGCCCAACCTGTTTACCGGCTACCTCTACTTTATATACAAGATATTACATGCAATAAAACTCGCTGCAAAACTTACCCAACAGCATCCGGGCAAAAACTTTGTCCCGGTATTCTACATGGGTAGCGAGGATAATGATCTTGAAGAACTTGCTACGTTCCGCTTCAGGGGCGAGAAATATACATGGGACGGCAATGGGCAGCAAGGCGCAGTGGGCCGCATGGATACAAAGACGCTGAAACCCTTACTGCAACAGTTATTCAGGGCTTTTGGCCCACCGGGAAAAAACCTGGACGAACTGCAAAGAATAGCTACTGAAGCCTATTTCAATCATAAGACGATTGGTGCTGCTACGCAATATTTTGTTCATGAGTTATTCGGCAGGTTCGGTCTTATTGTACTCGATCCTGATGATGCATCTTTAAAGTCCTCTTTCTCTGCAGTGATGCAGGATGAACTGCTGAACCAACATGCACAACCAATAATAGCAGCACAGATAGAAGCGCTTGGTGCCAATTATAAGATACAGGCACATCCACGCAGTATCAATTTATTCTACCTAAACGATGGGCTGCGCGAGCGCATAGAAAAAAACGGTGACGTATGGACCGTAGTTGATACAGATATCAGGTGGACTCGTGAAGAGATATTGAAGGAGTTGAAAGAACATCCCGAAAGGTTTAGCCCAAACGTTATGCTTCGTGGCCTTTACCAGGATACCATATTGCCAAACGTTACATTCATAGGTGGTGGTGCAGAGGTTGCCTACTGGCTTCAACTGAAAACCGTATTTCAGCATTACAAAGTATTCTACCCGCAAATCCTGCTTCGTCAGTCTGCATTATGGATACCTGCTCCACAGGGCAAACTACGTCAGCAACTGGCATTTACTATCGCTGATATTTTCAAACCAATATTGCAACTGGAGCGCGAATACATCACTGCCAACAGCACAGATGAGTGGGACACTACCGAAGAAAAAAAGGAGCTGGAACAGATCATTGAACGCTTAAAAAATAAAGCAGTTACGCTCGACCCTACCTTAAAAGAAGCCGCAGGCGCGGTTCTGGCTAAGGTCAGCTACCAGCTACACCAGATGGAGCAAAAAATGCTGCGGGCTGAAAAGAAAAAAATGAAGGTACACCTCGACAGGATCGCGAGGCTGAAAGCTACTTTGTTTCCGAACAATAGTCTACAGGAGAGGATAGAAAATTTCAGCGAGTACTACCTGGAATATGGCCCTGAATTTTTCGATATTATATATCAGGGCATCAACCCGCTTGGTAAAGATTTCCTGGTGGTCGAAAACAAGTAACCCGGATGTTCCCTTATTGCATCAATTCATCAAAGGTCATGGTCACATACACACTGCCTGTATCAAAAACCAGGTACCTGTTGTTGATATTACCCACCGCTCTTTTTTCATAGCAGCCGGACATCGTGTCCTTTGCATTTGTATGATACATTCATTCATAAATACAAAAGTCCTTTGCGGCACCTCTCCACGCAGGCGCGACATAAAAATACTCTCCACAGGCAGCGCCCATTTCATAATAAAGATTTCATCGGCAGCAGTCGCTTGCTCAGGCATCACCACTTTGGTAACATTTTTTTGCTTCATTTTTTCTGTGATCGCATAGAGCATATCCACCCGCGCGGTAAACGGCAGCGACGCGCTGTATATGTACACTATCCTCACACAGAAAAGCAGCAATAACAGCAATGGTCGTTTATCATCGCGCAACAGCGGCAGCACAAAATAAACAAACGGAGCAGCACAGATAAGCGACAACGGCATATACTCGCTCTCTATATAAAACCTGCTGGAACTCACATCCCAGAAAGTGATGCATACCAGCACCAGGTATCCTACCGCATACACCAGCGTCCAGCCAAACAGCAGATACCTGCGTTCTTTAATCAATGCTGCCAGCCCGGCAACAAATACCAGTACAAACAGCCAGTAATGCGTAACACACCCCCTGGCAAAAAACAGCAACTGTGGCGATGAAAATATTTTGGCGATCCTGCCGGCTTCAAAATGAGTGACTACTTCTATTTTAGAACTATCATAACCGTGGTTCATACCCTGGTAAAACTTCAGGCCGGATATCACTAACAATAGCAGTGTATACAGGATCATCTGCCTGCTTGTATATACTTTCTGAATACCCGCCAGCCATAGCAACACCCATAAATATACCGCAGCCAGCATCACTAACCGAAGGGTCCATATGGCCAGCCATACAGAAAAAGTGAACAACAACAGCCCTGGCAAAAATGAAAGTTTCTTTTCAGCATAATATTGATTTGCGCCAAATGCCAGCAGCAACCACCCTACACCTTGGTGCACTTCATTATTTGGCCAGTAATAGGTAGGGCCCACAAACAGTGTCAGGTATAGCCCGAACAATATCGCCAATCCGTAATTCCTGAACTTATATACAAGGAGTAATGCCACTGAGAGATAAAAGAGATAGAAGCTTGCAGAATATAAGATCATGGTCACCTTCAGTGGCAGGTGCAGCTTACTGCTGATAAGGGGTACCATCTGGGTAACAAACGATCCGTAACGCTGATCAGATATAAAAAAGGTTCCGT
>CAYZKL010000112.1:0-1673 GCA_964478855.1 uncultured Flavipsychrobacter sp. | reverse complement strand
CAATACATGGGGTGCATCTATGAACAGCATCCGCTCCTTATAAAAGAACAATGCACCTGCCAGCAGCACCGCAATAAGCAGTGGCACTATCCGGGCTGCCGGCTTTAATCCTTCATTTGTCTGTTCCCTGCCAGAATTGAAACCCTGCATCGGCTGTAAAATAAATCGATTCTATCCAATAATGCTATTCCTTTCAGCAACCATTTTCACCTGCACCGGTAAATAAACAGCGAACATTTTACATAAGGCATAATTTTTGTGGCATATATTTGCAAAAAACTCGCTCTGATGAAACACAAACTATTATTGACCGCATTATCTGCAACATTACTTTTCGCAAACCAGGCAAATGCCCAGATACCGGGCGTATCAAAAGTGACAAAAGCACTTCCTAAGGTAGATCTTGGCATCAAAGTAGGTGGCAACTTCAACCAGCTCGCTGGTACCGGCTTTAAGAAAGCATACCAGCCAGGTATTGTGGGTGGCGTCTTCGTAGGTGTTCGCAAGGGCAAAATGGGCGTTCGTGCCGAAGGTCTTGTAAGCTCTGCTAAATATACTTATACATACACAGCTACTACCGATGGTACTTTCAAGAACATCTACCTCGACATTCCGTTGCTGTTCGAATACAAGATCATTCCACGCCTATGGGCTCAAGTAGGGCCACAGTTCAGCAACGTGATCTCTGTATCTGCTGACCCTAACCCACCGGCGGGCACAGATCCTAAATCTTATTTCAAATCAAGCTTCTCAGGTGTGCTTGGTCTCGAGGCTAAATTACCTGCGCACCTTGTAGTTGGCGCACGTTACATCCTCGGCATTACAGATGTAAATGATGTATCATTCGGCACAGCAGGTGGCTCATGGAAGACCCGTACCATACAGGCATACGTTGGTTTCAGGTTCCTTTAATTGATTTTATTCTAAAAGAAAGAACCTGTATTTACAGGAGCATTTAATATATGAGATCATACTTTTTAGCACTGGCGTTACCCGCTATGTTGTGTTGTTCTGCTGCAAATGCGCAGAACAGTAAAGACACTGCCCGCGGTCCATACATCACCTACAATCCGCCTAAAACGGAATATGGTGTAAAACTGGGATTGAATATGCAGTCCCTCTCGGGTGCAGCATGGGACAATACCTACAATCCCGGCATAGTAGCCGGTGTTTATGGCCGTATGAACAATAAGAAAGTTGGTGTTCGTGGCGAATTGCTGTTAAGCACATCGCACTACACGACACTTGCAAACATTGTTGATTCTCCCGTAGCATACATAGGTGATTTCATAGTAACAAGGCTGAACATCCCTGTTTTGTTTGAGTGTAAACTATACCGCGATCTGTGGCTGAACATCGGCCCGCAGTACTCACGTATGTTTACCGTCAATAGCCTCAATGATTATGCTGGTGATGCGCAGTTATTCTTCAATCCAGGCGAGTTCTCTGTTATCGGCGGGCTCGATACAAGATTGGCTAAGAATCTTTCTGCTGGCCTGCGCTACACTTATGGCTTATCAGATATCCGCAACCCCGATCTCACTACCGGTACAGATAAATGGCAGAACAGCACTATTAATTTTTATCTGAGTTACCAGTTATCAAAGTAAAATAACATCAAGTAAAAAGCCACCTCTTATAGGTGGCTTTTTTAATTGCGTTACCGCAATAAT
>CAYZKL010000111.1:0-9636 GCA_964478855.1 uncultured Flavipsychrobacter sp. | reverse complement strand
TAATGATCTTTTTGTTGATCTCTACTCTTGCCTGAACACGGTCAAAATCGTTTTTGCTGCGGAGTATGATCACAACTTTGTCCTGTGCTTCATCGCGCCAGCCAACTAATTCATTGTGGTTCATTTCAGGTATCACATGATGCCATGCCAGTAATTTACTGTTCTCATTCAATTGCTGACGGAACCGCACGGCAACACCTTCGAAGCTTGCTGATGAGTATATGATAGGTAACTTGCCCAGTATCTTTTTGGCTATAGCAGTTGCTTTTTTCTGTGTGTCATTTTCACCTGCCTTCATTATTTTGATAACAGACTTCAGTTCCTTTTCAAAGCCATTGCCTATCAGGCCGAAATGACCAAGAACATAAAGGATCTGAACAAGCGAGTAGCCCAGGCAAGAGCGCGGAGGCATACCGGCAGGAACCAAAATACAATCAAGTTTCTTCTTACCGGCGAGTTCTGCTACTGCACCACCAGAGGTGATACAAACAACAGTTGCACGCTTCTTGATGGCTTGCTTCATTGCAGCAAGCGTTTCTTCTGTATTGCCTGAATAAGAACAAACAATTACCAGTGACTTTCTGTTTACGAAAGCTGGCAATGAATAATCTTTATTGACGATGAAAGGAATACTCAGTTTATCGAAGACGAAATTCTGAACAATAGATCCTCCGATACCACTGCCACCCAAACCGGTGACCACCACATTATTAAATTCGCCAACGGGAGTGACAAAACGATGATTTTTTCCTATTATTATTGCCTCGTGTAATTGTATAGGGAAGTCCAGAACCAGTTTTTTCATACTATATTCATCTTTTGAATGTCCAAACATAACAAAATAGGCTTAAAGGGCGAACAAATTGCATCAGACTTTTTGCTAAATAAAGGTTATATTATCATTCATCGTAACTGGAGAAATGGCAAAAAGGAACTGGATATCATTGCATCGAAGGGTGACTTGCTAGTAATAGTGGAAATTAAGACCAGAACCAATTTTGATTTTGGATTCCCTGAAGAGGCCGTTACGCGTAAAAAGCAGCAATATCTTAAGTTTGCGGCACAGGCATTTGTTGATGCCAACCCACAACATCTGAATATTAGATTTGATATAATAAGTATATTAATTGATGGCGAGTGTGTGAAGGAAATTGTGCATTTTGAAGAAGCATTTTACTGACCTTAGACTTCTGTAGCGCGGTAAACATACCGCTTAAAGGGGTAATACCATCTGGTACATATATTCTACTTTTACCAACAGCTATCTGAGGATGAATTATTTACGCGTTTTATGTTTGTTACTGATAAGTGTGTATGGTGCAACTGCGCAAACAGGTGCAACTGACACTATAAGATCCGGTGATACACAGTATGTACTGATGGATACGCTTAGGGTGTCCGTGCCGGCGGGCCCTATACAATACAGAAGTACGGAACCGCGAGTATGGAATATACAACATACCCGTATTGCCCTGTCGTTTGATATGAAGCAGCAAACAGCTACCGTGAAGGAGTGGATAAAACTACGCCCATACTTTTATGCAACGGATACTTTGGTGCTGGATGCAAAAGGCATGAAGATAGACAGTGTGTTGCTTACCGGGGTAAGGTTGAATACCGCAGTAACAAGACCGTGCAGCGACAACCAACCACGATATATTTACGAGCACGATCAACTCAAGATATATTTCTGCAACACTTACTTTGCAACAGATACACTTGAGCTGCACCTGCAATACACAGCAATGCCGTATGCAGCTAATGTAGGTGGTAGCAGCGCAATCACAGATGACAGAGGACTATATTTTATCAACACGGATAACAAGGTGCCTTATAAGCCCGCGCAAATATGGACACAGGGAGAAACTGAATCCAATTCTCACTGGATGATAACCATAGACAAGCCCAATACGCGATTTACAACACAGGTAGAGTTGACCGTTCCTGATAGTTTTGTATCTCTGAGTAATGGCGCTATGGTGAAACAAACGAAGTCTAATGGTTATCATACCGATGTGTGGAAGATGGATATGCCGATACAAGCTTATGCTGTGATGTTTGCAATAGGAAATTACAGTTTTGTAAAAGATAAATGGAAGGACAAGGAGGTAATTTATTATGTAGAGAAATCTTACGAACCATATGCCCGGTTGATGTTTAAGCATACTGTGGAGATGATGGACTTCTTTTCAAAAAGGACGGGTGTCGCTTATCCTTGGAATAAATACAGCCAGGTGGTGGTGCGGGATTATGTGTCAGGGGCAATGGAGAATACAACAGCATCACTATTTGGTGAATTCATCAATCAAAATGCCAGGGAGATAGCAGATAAAAATGCAGAAGATGTTGTATCTCATGAGTTGTTTCATCAGTGGTTTGGCGACTATGTAACAGCGGAGTCATGGAGTAATGTAACCATGAACGAGTCATTTGCCAACTACGGTGAACAGCTGTGGCGTACTTACAAATATGGCATAGCATCTGGTGAGGAACTGGCATATAATGACCTGCAAGGCTATATAAATGCCAGTAAGGCCAATGATCCGCAACTTGTCCGTTTTTATTATGATGACCGGGAAGAGTTATTTGATGGCATATCGTATAATAAAGGCGGTTCAGTACTCCGGTATATAAATAGTATAGTGGGAGATGCTGCTTTTGACAGGGCAATGAATATTTATCTTACCCGCAATGCGCTTGGGTCTGCGGAGGCTCACAATTGGCGTATGGCACTGGAGGAAGCTACGGGTCAGGATTGGAACCTGTTCTTTAATCAATGGTATTTTCATGCAGGGCATCCGATACTGAAGATGTCATACGATTATAATGACTCAACGCAGCAACTGAAGGTTACAGTTAACCAGGCACAAAGTGACAGCACGTATAACTACAAGGTTGCATTAAAAACTATGGTTGCATACGGCAACAATAAAACAATAGAAACCTGGGATATCAATAGAAAGATGCAGACTTATATTTACCCATACATCAATGGGCAAAAGCCGCTGATAATACCTGATTTTAACCACGTATTGCCGGGTGAAGTGAAAGAAAGTAAAAAGCATGAGCAGTGGCTGCATCAGTACATAATAAGCCAGGATATAGTTAATAAAAGACTTGCTGTAGCAGCTGCTGGTAGAATATTGTCTGATTCTAACTCTCAGGAAATAATCGATAGGTCGTTAAACGATACGCTTAGCTCGATCAGGAAACAATCTCTTAGTGTGATCAGGAATACACAGAATGATAAGAACAGGGCAAGGTGGATAGATAAGGTAACGAGTATGGCTGTTTCTGATAAAAACAACATGGTGCGTGCTGAGGCCTTATCCGTTTTGGGAGACTGGAAAGTAGCCAACGCTAAAGATATAATGATCAAAGCGCTGGCAGATAGCTCTTATTATGTGTCCGGCGAAGCACTGGAGGCAATAAATAAACTGGACAAGGACACTGCCTACATTCTTGCAAAACAGCTGGTCAAGACGGATCCTAAGTCCGTGCTGGAAAGTGCTGTATGGTCCGTAATTATGAAGAAAGGCACAGTTGATGATATTAACCTGATCGAGGCTCATGCTCCGTATGTACAAGGCGCACGGAAATTTCCATTTGCCAGTAGCCTCAGTAATTATCTAAGGCAGGTGAAAAGTGAAGTATCATTCAGCCGTGCTGCAGAAGTGTTTGGCACCCTGGTCGTTAATGATAATATGCGTTCCTATCGTTCTTCTCTTGGCCGGATGCTGGCACAGGTAGGCGAGGATCAGAAAAAGAAGCTAAAATCTGAGCAAAAAGATGAGGCCGAAAACGGCAAAAAGCAACTGGAAATGGTGAAGCGAGTGTTGGCGCGGGTAATTGCGGCTGAGACAGATGAAGAAAACAGAAAGGACTTTACAGAATCATTGAAGGATCTCCAGGATTAGCAATACACTAATTATACTGTCAGAATAGCTAATGCGGGCGAATTATAAGCTGTGCATAGTATCTTTGCGTAAGCAACAGCAGGTAAGATGCCTGTGGTTCCGTAGCCAGATATGAGTGTTTTTACCCGGGTTTGTATATTGTATTTTGTCTTTTCTGCAACTATCATCCATGCGCAATCGCTGAAGCCGGGATTTGATGCAGATGAATATATCGGGGTATTACAACGATGTACCAGGCAGGTAGATGCCGCTTACAGAGGTAAGTTGCCCAAGGATGTGAACTATACAAGGGTGTATCGGTCTCCTGCACAGGGGCTTCATAATAAATATGATGTATGGCTGAATAAGGAGAAGACAATCATTACGATCAACCTGAGAGGAACGACCTCGGATATGGACAGCTGGTTGGAGAATTTCTACAGTGCCATGATACCGGCTGCAGGTACATTGCAACTCACCAAAAACTATACATTTCATTACAAGTTTGCAAACGACCCCAAGGCATTGGTACATACCGGGTGGACCACAGGTATTGGTGCAATGGCACCGGATATAGTGGATAAGCTGCAATACTGGTATGCTCAGGGTGTAAAGCAGGTGATCATAGAAGGGCATAGCCAGGGTGGAGCGCTTGCTTACCTGCTTACCTCTTACCTGTATTACCTGAAAGCAGATGGCGGTCTGCCTCCTGACCTGGTAATGAAGACCTACTGCAGTGCTGCACCTAAGCCCGGTAACCTTTATTACGCCTACGATTACGAGCATATAACGGCAGGTTGCTGGGGACTTGGTGTAGTAAATGCCGCTGACTGGGTTCCTGAAACTCCTTTTGCAGTGCAGACCGTCAGGGATATGAATAACATTAACCCATTCGTACAGGGGAAAGAATACCTGAAGAAACAGAAGCTGCCGGTGCGCCTGTACGGAAAGCATGTATATAACAGGCTGACGAAAGGCACTAACAAGTCGCAAAGGAGATATACCAGATACCTGGGTAAGAAGATGTATAAGCAGGTGAAGAAGTATATGCCGGAATTTGTGGAGCCTGAGTATGCTAAGAGTTTCAACTACGTGAGGGCGGGCAGCCCGGTCATTTTGATGCCGGATGCGGCCTACTACCAGAAGTTTCCTGATACGGGCAGCAATGTGTTCAGGCATCATTTGTTTGAACCATATTATTATCTTGTGAACAAGAATTACAAATAGATCAATGACATCGCTGAAGAATAAGATAGTTGTTATTACGGGTGGTTCCTCAGGTATAGGGAAAGCCCTGGCTGAGGATGCGCTGGCAAGAGGGGCGAGGGTAGCAGTGTGTGCCCGTAACCTGGATAAGCTCGAAGGCCTGTTTAACCCGTCTGATAACCTGCTATGCTTTAAGGCTGATGTGAGTGTTGAAGCAGACTGTAAGGCTTTTATTGAGGAAGTAACAACACGCTGGGGCGGTGCAGATGTGCTGATCAATAATGCAGGTATTAGCATGAGGGCATTGTTTGAGGATGTGGATCTGGCCGTTATCAGGGAGTTAATGGACATTAATTTCTGGGGCATGGTGTACTGCACCAAGTATGCTATGCCGGCCATACTGAGCCGAAAAGGCGTTGTTGTGGGCATATCATCGATAGCAGGGTATAGAGGATTGCCGGGCAGAACAGGGTATTCGGCATCTAAGTTTGCGATGCAGGGATTCCTGGAGGCATTGAGGACGGAGTTGCTGCATACCGGGGCGCATGTAATGTGGGTGTCGCCGGGCTTTACTGCATCGAACATCAGGAATGTAGCCAGAAGTAGTGATGGAAGTGCACAGGCCGAAACGCCGCTGGATGAGAGCAAACTGATGAGCCCGGAAGAATGCGCTGCAATCATTATGGATGCAGTGGCAGCCAGGAAACGGACCGTTGTTATGACCGGGCAAGGCAAACTGACTGTATGGCTCAATAAGCTGTTCCCTGCACTGGCCGATAAGCTGGTTTATAAACACTTTCTGAACGAGCCGGATTCTCCGCTGAAGAAGTATTCGCCCGGCAGTTAGAAGCCGGTATTTTGATGTATTAGCGATATTTTCAGTAATTTTAAGTGTGATACAATTCCCTATGCGCCTTATTAAAGGGCTAATCTTGTTTGTGCTACTTATCGGTGCTACCAACGTGCGGGCGCAGGTGAAGTACTACCAGCATGACAGCAGCATACAAGTGATCGTAAATGGTGTACCGCAGGTGATGCCGTGGAGCGGAGGATTCAACAACCCGCAGTTTACAATGGGCGATCTGAACCGTGACGGGCTTATTGATCTTGTGGTATTTGAGCCGTGGACAACGGTGAAGACCTTTCTGAATACAGGTACTGCAGGCAATCCAAGGTATGTTTATTCGCCTGTATTTGCCCTTAATTTCCCTCCTATACTCAGCTTTGCAATACTGGCAGATTATAACTGTGACCAGGTTCCTGACCTCTTTCAGCGGGGCGAGACGGGCTTCGCGGTCTATACCGGTTACTATAATTCCATGCGCCAGCTTTGCTTTACCTTTTACAGGAACCTGTTTTACTACAACGATAGTTGGGCAGGCGGCCCGGCGAATGCGTTCTGTAACCCCGGGGATATACCTGCGATAGCAGATGTAGATAATGACGGCGACCTTGACTTTGTATCCTATGACATATCGGGCGGCACCATAAACATGTATAAGAACATGAGGGTAGAAATGGGGCTGCCGTGTGACAGCATCCATATAGCGCTGAAGGACCGGTGCTGGGGCAAGGTGTACCAGGGATTCTATCGTACGCACCAGCTTGGCTATTCCTGCAACAACTCTGGGCTGGGTAAGCAAGCGGGAGCACAGAGATTGACCCATTCCGGTAATACACCATGCCTGTTTGACTGGGACATGGACGGTGACTATGATTACCTGGATGGCAGCGTATCATGGAACGAAATGACCTTCCTGAAGAACGGTAAAGCAGAGTATGGCGGTATAGACAGTATGGTAGCCCAGGATACGCTATGGCAAACAGGCGGCAAGCAGATCAGCATACCAGTATGGCCGGCAGCATTCAACGTAGATATAGACCAGGATGGCAAAAAGGACCTGCTGATATCGCCGAACGGTGGTGCCGGATCGGAGAACTATAACTGTATCTGGTACTACCGTAACCTGTCTACGCCGGGTGCACCTAACTGGCAATTCCAGTCTGACTCCTTCCTTACGGACCAGACGATAGATCTGGGTACGGGGGCTACGCCTATGTTCTACGACTATAACAGGGATGGCAAACCAGACCTGTTCATAGGCTCGGACGGATACCGGCAGAGCAACGGGCTACTGCAAAGTAAGATAGCTTACTATGAACATACCGGAACTCCCGGAAACCCTGTGCTGACACTGAGAACAAAGGACTTCCTTGGTATTGGCAGTTATGCATTCAAGGGCAATGCACCGGCCTTCGGCGACATAGACAATGACGGCAAAGCCGATATGGTGCTGGGCCACCTGGATGGTACCATGAGCTACTTTAAGAACATGGCTGCAGATAACCTTGTGCAGCCAGACTGGCAACTGGCGCAGCTATACCTTACCGATGACAATGGCGATACCATCTATACTGATGGCCATGCCGCACCCTTCATTTACGACATAGACAAGGATGGTAAACCCGACCTGATAACCGGTGATGTGTATGGGCGTATTAGGTATTACCAGAACACCAACACTGTGGCCGGAAACGCAAGCCTGAAGCTGATAACGAAGACACTGGGAAAGGTAAAGGCCGATCCGAAACGCAATGTCAGCAACTACAGTATGCCGTTCATAGGCAGGATAGACTCTACAGGAATGGACTACCTGCTGGTGGGCAGCAACTCCGGTAATATATACCGCTATACGGGCTTCCAGGGTGGTGATACCAGTGCCGTATATACCCTTTTAGATTCGCAGTATGCTCATATTGATTCTACCTACAATGCCTACTATAACAGCGGTACGTCTTACGGTATCTACGATGGCCACCGGACGGCCGTAACAGTGGCAGATGCCGGGCTGGACGGCGGTTTTGAAATGGTTGTAGGCAATGTGCTGGGCGGTGTGGAACTGTATAAATGGAAGATCCGTAATACAGTGGAGACCACGACCGTAAATGAAGAGGCACTTATAAAAGTGTTTCCTAACCCGGCAAGTAACTGGCTAACCGTGAACTGGAGCGGGTTACAGCAGCCTGAACTACAGATCAGCGTTATCAATATGGCTGGCCAGGTACTGTACACGTCCTCTATGAACACGTTGCTAAATCATGCATCTGTGCCGCTAAGCGGGATGGCCAATGGCGTATATATATGCGTGGTACAGAGTGGTGTGAACAGGTACTACAGCAAGTTTACCGTATTGCGATGACCTAGTAGTAAGTCTTGCTGATGAGGTAGTCATTTACATACTCCTTCACGCCTTCTTCCAAAGTATAGAACGGTGTATCGTAGCCTGCTGCAAGCAGTTTGCTCATATCGGCCTCGGTGAAGTACTGGTACTTATCCCTTATATCAATCGGTGTATCTATAAACTGAATATTCTCGGGCAACTGAAGGGTAGTAAAGATAGCTTTCACCAGGTCCTTGAAGGTGCGGGCCTTGCCTGTGCCTGTATTGTACAAGCCGCTGGCTGGCCGGTGCTGCATGAGCCATACACATATCTGCACCACGTCTTTGACATAGATAAAGTCACGTATCTGCTCACCATCTTTGTACTGGGGGTTATGAGAGCGGAACAGCTTTGCCTCACCCTTTTCCCTGACCTGGTTGAACGCATGGAATATAACAGATGCCATGCGGCCCTTGTGGTATTCATTTGGCCCAAAGACATTGAAGAACTTGAGGCCGGCCCAGAAGGGTGGTGCGGCCTGCTGCTGTAACGCCCAGATATCAAATTCGTTCTTGGACACACCATAAGGATTGAGCGGCTGTAATCTGCCTGCGATGTCGTGATCGTCCTTGTAGCCGAGTTCGCCATCGCCATAAGTGGCTGCAGATGATGCATAGACCAACGGGATACCCGCTGCTGTACACATTTCCCAAACCTTTATGGAATAGTCGAGGTTCCACTTTTTATGGACCGCATAGTCCATCTCGGTAGTATCGGTACGGGCACCGAGGTGAAATACATATTGTATCAGTCCCGGGTTTGCTTTGACCCAATCAAAGAATTGTTCACGGTCAATTTTGTGCAGAAAATGCTTGCCTGCAAGGTTAGGTTCCTTTGCAGGGCTGGAAAAGTCATCGACAAGGACCAACTGGTGGAAACCAAGCTGATTTAAATAGCCGACCAGGTAGCTGGCTATGAAGCCGGCAGCACCTGTTACTACAATTACATCATTTTTCTGCATGAGGGGGATCAATGTTCGCTTTTATGCGCAGGTTCTTCTGCGGGAGCAGCAGCTTCGTGGGCAGCCTCGCCATGGGCGGCTTCCTCGTGCTTACCTTCTGCTTTAGCTTCTTCGTGGTGAGGAGCAGCGTGCATTTCGTGAGTTTCATGACCTTCGCCATGATGGCCTTCACCTTCGCCTGCGCTTTCTACCTGTATGAAATTGAGGGCAGCTACAAACAGCCCAACAATGATGACTACCAGCCAAAAGGCATTTTTGAAAGATATGATCGTTTTGTTCTCTGTAGACTGTCCGTGTGTATCGTGACTCATGAGTTATACTTTATAGGGCAAATGTAAACTTTTGGAAGCAT